>NZ_RZRQ01000120.1:0-16866 GCF_003997785.1 Mesorhizobium sp. M7D.F.Ca.US.004.01.2.1
TGCCAAGCTCGCCCAGAACCTCGTGCGCGGTCTTCTGCATGATCTTGGCGCGCGGATCGTAGTTCTTGTAGACACGGTGGCCAAAGCCCATCAGCCGGAACGGGTCGTCCTTGTCCTTGGCGCGGGCGATGAACTCCGGGATGTGATCGACATGGCCGATCTCGCCCAGCATGTTGAGCGCCGCTTCGTTGGCGCCACCATGCGCCGGGCCCCAAAGGCAAGCGATGCCGGCAGCGATGCACGCGAACGGGTTGGCACCCGACGATCCGGCGAGACGAACGGTCGAGGTCGAGGCGTTCTGTTCGTGATCGGCGTGAAGTATGAAGATGCGCTCCATGGCGCGCGCCAGCACTGGATTGATCTTGTACTCCTCGCACGGCACGGCAAAGCACATGTGCAGGAAGTTGGCAGCGAAATTCAGCTCGTTCTTCGGGTAAATGAAGGGCTGGCCGATGTGGTATTTGTAGGCCATCGCCGCGATCGTCGGCATCTTGGCGATCAGCCGCATGGAGGCAACCATGCGCTGGTAGGGGTCGGAGATGTCGGTGGAGTCGTGATAGAAGGCCGACAGCGCGCCGACCACGCCGCACATCACCGCCATCGGATGCGCGTCGCGGCGGAAGCCGGTGAAGAAGCGCGACATCTGCTCGTGCACCATGGTGTGGCGCGTCACGCGGTAATCGAAATCGTCCTTCTGCGCCTTGGTCGGCAGTTCACCGTAGAGCAGGAGATAGCAGACCTCGAGGAAGTCGCCGTGTTCGGCCAACTGGTCGATCGGATAGCCGCGGTGCAACAGGATGCCGGCGTCGCCGTCGATAAAGGTGATTTCGGACTCGCAGCTTGCCGTCGAGGTGAAGCCGGGATCGTAGGTGAAGGCGCCGGTGGTGGAGTAGAGCGAGGCGATGTCGATGACATCAGGCCCGACCGAACCGCTTCGCACCTTGAATTCGTGAGTCTTGCCGGCGAATTCAAGCGTTGCCGTGGCCTCCTGGGTCTTGCCGCCCAAATCCAGTTTTTTCGCAGCTTCGGTCATTGCAAACTCCTTGTTGTTTCCTCATGCCGGCAAAGGCAAAATCTTGCAAAGCGACACTTCGAAATCACCGCAATGCGCGTATTCGCCACCGCATTTCAGGAGGTGCGTGCCAGATTGGGCCAAGGCCTAATGTTGCACTGCGAAACCCGCCTTTCAATGCCAATCTTCTTGGGCCAGTTTGCTCCTAATCGATTTGATCGGTTATGCGCGCCAGGCTTTCCTCGCGGCCGAGCACAGCGAGCACATCGAACACGCCCGGCGAGGTGCTCTTGCCGGTCAAAGCGGCGCGCAAAGGCTGGGCCACGGCGCCGAGCTTGTGGCCACCAGCGAGTGCAACCTCGCGGATCGCGGCCTCCGCTGCAGCGGCCGTCCAGTCACCTGTAAGCCCGTTCAAAGCTTCGTGAGCACCGCGCAGGATCTTGCGGGCATCGTCATTGAGCAGAAGGGCGGCCTTGTCATCGATCGGCAGCGGTCGCGTGGCAAACAGGAAGGCTGCGCCATCGACGAGTTCGACCAGCGTTTTGGCGCGCTCCTTCAGGCCCGGAAGTGCTGCCAGCAACTGCGCCTTGTTGGCGTCGTTCAAGCGCGAGGCCATCGCAGGGCCGCCCTCGAGATAGGGCAGAGTGGCGATGAAGATATCGAACAGCTCGGCATCGCTCATGCGGCGCATATGCGCGCCGTTGATCGCTTCGAGCTTGGCGAAGTCGAACCGGGCCGCGCCCTTGTTGACGTCGCCGATGTCGAACCAGGAAATCATGTCCGTGATCGACATGATCTCGTCGTCGCCATGGCTCCAGCCGAGACGCGCCAGGTAGTTGAGCAGCGCCTCCGGCAGGTAGCCCATGGCGCGATAGGCCTCGACGCCAAGCGCGCCGTGCCGTTTCGACAGCTTGGCACCATCGGCGCCGTGGATCAGCGGGATATGCGACATGGACGGCACGTCCCAGCCCATGGCGTCATAGATCACGGTCTGACGGGCGGCATTGGTCAAATGGTCGTCGCCACGGATGATGTGGGTGACGCCCATGTCATGATCGTCGACGACGACGGCATGCATGTAGGTCGGATTGCCGTCCGAACGCAGGATGATGAAGTCGTCGAGATCCTTGTTGGGAAAGCGCACCTCGCCCTGGACGCGGTCATGGACGATGGTCTCGCCCTCGGTCGGCGCTTTGATGCGGATGGCGCCCTTGGCGCCTGCAGGAGCCTCTGAGGGGTCGCGGTCACGCCAGCGGCCGTCATAGCGGGGCGGCAGGCCCTTGGCTCTGGCGGCCTCGCGCATCGCCTCCAGCTCGACCGGCGTCGCGTAGCAATAATAGGCCTTGCCCATGCGCACGAGCTCCTCGGCCACCTCGCGGTGGCGCGGCGCACGCTCGAACTGCGACACCGGCTCGCCGTCCCAGGTAAGGCCGAGCCAGGAAAGCCCGTCGAGAATGGCAGCGGTCGCGGCTTCGTTGGTGCGTTCGCGGTCGGTGTCCTCGATGCGCAGCAGCATCGTGCCATCGGTGTGCTTTGCATACAGCCAGTTGAACAGCGCCGTGCGCGCGCCGCCTATATGCAGGTAGCCGGTGGGCGAGGGGGCAAAACGGGTGACGACCTTGTCGGACATGGAACTCTCGGAAACCATCTGAAGCGGGTGCTGTCGCGCGGACTTTCGCACGGTTGGCGTTCATGTAGCATAGGGTGTCGAGGGCGCAAGGGGCAGACCCGATGGCTGGACGAGGCTGGGGCTCGGATCAGGGCGAGGACGCTGTCATTGGCGTCAGCGAACGGTCGCTTTTTGCGCCTCTGCCAGCCCCGCTGCCGCCGCCGTCGCCCCTCGTGCCGGCTCCCGGCAAAGCGCCGTTACAAGCGGATGTCGACGCCTCTGTTCCAGTTGCCGAAACCGGCAGGATCGTGCGCGTGCCCCGGCACATCGGCCGGATTTCGCTGCCTCGCTTGCGCCATAGCGTAGCCACAGCAGCGGGCCTGGAACTCGACCGAGGCGTGGCCTTCCTGCTGGTGCCGGTCTGCCTGGCGATCGGAGCGATCGGCTATTTTTCGCTGACGGCGGAGCCTGACTTTGCCAAGCCCGTCGCGGTCGTCGCCCTGGCGGCGCTCTGTGCGCTGGTCTCCCGTTCATGGCCGAAGACCCATCTGTGCTTCATGGCCGCGCTGCTGTGTGCGCTCGGGCTACTCGCCGCAAAGGTCGAAACGTGGCGCGCGGGCACGCAGATGCTGGGTTCGGAAATCTCGACGCAGGTGACCGGCCGGGTCGTCTCGATCGACCAGATGGAGAGCGGCCGCATCCGGCTGACCATCGACGTGACTTCGACCGCAAGGCCGAAATTGCGCTATATGCCGGAGCGGGTGCGGCTTTCGGCACGCAAGATCCCGGCAGACATGACAGCCGGATCCCTGATCATTGGATATGCCAAGTTGTTGCCGCCGACCGGTCCGGTGCGGCCGGAAAGCTACGACTTCTCCTTTGACAGTTATTTCGCCGGCATCGGCGGCAGCGGGTTCTTTCTCGGCAATCCAAAGCTTGTCGTCACCGATGACGGCGACATGCCGCTATCGGCCCGCCTTTCCTCAAGCGTAGAAAATGCCCGAGAAGCGATTGCCGACCACATCAGGGCCAGCATTGGTGGCGCCGAAGGTGAGATCGCCGCGGCGCTGATCGTCGGCGTGCGCGCCGGCATTCCCGATGAAATCAATGAAGCGATGCGGCGTACAGGCATCTACCACATCATCTCCATTTCAGGACTGCACATGGCGCTGGTCGCCGGCACCATCATGGGTCTGCTGCGCGGCGCCTTCGCCTTGTTTCCCGACTTTTCCGCGCGTCGTCCGGTCAAGAAATATGCCGCCGCCGCGGCACTGTTCTCGATCGCTGCCTATCTCATCATCTCTGGCGTCGTCGTTGCCGCCGAGCGCAGCTTCATCATGCTGGCGGTGATGCTGATTGCCGTTCTGTTCGATCGGGCGGCACTCACCATGCGCAATCTGGCGATCTCGGCGATCGCCGTCATCGTGGTGTCGCCGCACGAGGTGGTCGGCCCGAGCTTCCAGATGTCCTTCGCGGCAACCGCAGCACTTGTCGGCGCCTATGCCGGCTGGTCGGATCATCGCGCGGGGAAAACCAGACCGCCGCCGCCGAAGCGATCCTTGCCCGGCTTCCTGACGCGAAAATTCCTGCTGGCGGCGGGCGGCTTGGCCATGACATCCATCATCGCCGGCGGCGCCACGGCGCTGTTTGCTATCTGGCATTTTCAGCGTGTGTCGCCGCTAAGCCTGTTCGCCAATCTGGCCATCATGCCAATCGTGTCACTGGTTGTCATGCCTTTCGCCGTCCTCAGTGCGCTGGCGATGCCCTTCGGCGCCGATGGTCCATTCCTTTATGTGATGGGCAAGGGCCTGACCGCGATGATCGCCATGTCCGGATGGATTTCCGAGCGTTCGCCCGTCGATGGAGTCGGATTGATTTCGCAGCAGTCTGTCCTGCTGGTGGCGATTGCCCTGGTCATCGCGACGATGGCGACGACATGGCTACGGCTCGCCGCTCTTCCCTTCGCGCTTGCCGGCCTGCTGACCGTTTCGGATACGCGCACACCCGACGTGCTGATCTCCGAGGACGCTCGACTGGTTGCGTTGCCGATCGGCGGCGGCGAGTTCGCCGTCAGCCGCGCACGGCCGAACGAATTCACCGTCGACAACTGGAAGCGCGCACTGACATCCGAAACCATCGTCGTGCCGGAAGTCTTCACCCAAGGAGACGCACAATTCGAGATCGCGGATGCCCCGGAACTGCCGCCGGGATCGCCGTTCTATTGCACGTCAGGCGTTTGTCTCGCCAGGCGCACGTCCGGCGCGATCATTGCTTATGTCGAGGATCGCAAGGACACGTGGAAAGCCTGCGGCTTCGCCGGGCTGATCGTAATCAATGACGCGACGGCCTATGACGCTTGTCACGATCCGCTGGTTCTCGTCATCACCAAGCGACAACTGGCTCGCAAAGGCAGTGCTGCCGTCTTCTTCGATCGCCAGTCGGCGACCGCGCCGGCAACCGTCAGCTTCGCGGTGGACAGGCCCTACCGGCCTTGGCATGAACAACGCAAATTCTCACGCGAGGCGAGGGGACTGCCGCCCTTCAAGAGACCCGAGAAGCCAGTGGTTAAACCGCAGCTGCCTCAGTAGCGGCGGATCAGGCCGACGAGCTTGCCTTGCACCTTGACCCTGTCCGGCCCGAAAATACGGGTTTCATAGGCCGGATTGGCGGCTTCGAGAGCAATCGAGGCGCCCTTGCGGCGGAACCGCTTCAGCGTCGCTTCCTCTTCATCGACCAGCGCCACGATGATTTCGCCGGGGCTCGCCGTGTCGGCATTGCGGATGATGACGGTGTCGCCGTCGAAAATGCCGGCCTCGATCATCGAGTCGCCCTTGACCTCCAGCGCATAGTGCTCGCCGCCCATGATCATGTCCGGCGGCACCGAGATCGAATGCGTCTGATGCTGAATGGCGTCGATCGGCACACCGGCAGCGATGCGGCCCATCACCGGGATCGACACCGCGGAGACCACGTCGTCGTCATTGCCGGCCGAAGACATCCGCGAAAGCGCCGGCTTGATCTGCCGGCCAAGGCCGCCTTGACCAAGACTGCCCTGGATGACGCTTGGCGAGAATTTTTTTGCCGCGTTGAGGCCGGGCGCGATCGAATCCGGCAGCCGCAGCACTTCCAGCGCGCGTGCCCGGTTGGGCAGCCGGCGAATGAAGCCGCGCTCCTCCAGTGCCGTAATCAGCCGGTGAATCCCGGATTTGGAGGCAAGATCGAGCGCCTCCTTCATCTCATCGAAGGATGGCGGAATGCCGCTTTCCTTCAGGCGTTCATGGATGAACATCAGCAGTTCGTGTTGCTTGCGCGTCAGCATGGCGGCCCCCAAGGTACCTGAAACCAGAATCAGAAAAACAAACCCAGAACAAACACTATCTGTTCCAGTTGTGTTCTGCAACCGTTTAAAGTTTAATGAATTTGTTAAGGTGGCGGAAATTATTCCGCGGTTGCAAGCGGATCTCGTCGACGCCTGCATGCCGTCGCAGTGCGCTTTCCGACATTGAAATTGTTATGGTTAATAGCCTGTGGCCCATCCCGAGATCAGGCCTGGCATGGCTGCCGACAGGCCCCTCGACGGTGGGCTTTCCAGCTTTCGTTTGCCGTGAACGAAACGAAGCCAAAAACGCCAACCTTGGTTAATTATTGTAGCCTGCGCTGGCCACCAGCAACGAACGCATGTGCGAGCTGGAAATTCGTCTCTTCGTCATCCGACCAAGGGGAGAGCCGATGACAACAGATCGTCGAGACGGCTGCGTTAGGTAACGGCCTCCTTGACGGCGAAACGCTGGTCCTTCCATGCACCCGTGCGCAGAATGTCTTCCAGCACCTCGACCGCCAGCCACACATCCTTGTAGCCGACATAGAGCGGCGTGAAGCCGAAACGGATGGTCGATGGCGCGCGGAAATCACCGATCACGCCACGCTCGATCAGCGCCCGCATGATTTGATAGCCATGATCGTGAAGGAACGACACCTGGCTGCCGCGGCTGGTCGTGTCGCGGGTGGTCTCCAGCGTGAGACCATAGGCGCCGCACTTTGCTTCGACGAGCTGGATGAACAGTTCGGTCAGCGCGACGCTTTTCTTTCGCAATGCCGCCATGTCGACGTCGTTCCAGATGGCAAGCGCACCCTTGAGCGCCCGCATCGACAGGACCGGCTGCGTGCCGCACAGAAAGCGGCGGATACCGGTGCCGGCCACGTAACCCTGTTCGAAGGCAAAGGGCCGCGCATGCCCCCACCAGCCGCTGAGTGGCTGGCTGATCTCGCCGTGGTGGCGCCGGGCGGCATAGATGAAGGCCGGCGCGCCCGGACCGCCGTTGAGGTACTTGTAGGTGCAGCCGATGGCGAAGTCGGCATTTGCGTGATCGAGCTCGACCGGCAGAGCACCCGCGGTGTGGCACAGATCCCAGACGATCAGCGCTCCGGCCGCATGAGCCTTGCGCGTCAGCGCCGCCATGTCCCGCAGTTCACCCGATTTGTAATTGACGTGGTTGACCAGCACCACCGCGACGTTTTCGTCGATCAGCTCTTCGATGGTTGGCGCGTCGACGCCCGCGAGGCGCAGCAGGACGCCATCCCGAGTCGAGGCCACCCCTTCGGCGATGTACAGGTCGGTGGGAAAACTGTCACCCTCGGCGACGATGGCCAACCGGCCGGGCCGCATCTCCAGCGCCGCATGCAGCACCTTGTAGATGTTGGTCGACGTCGTGTCGCAGACGACGGTCTGGCCGGCCGCGGCTCCGATCAGGCGCCCGAGCTGGTCACCGAGTTCGATCGGCATCTCGAACCATCCGGCCGTATTCCAGGCCCGGATGAGATCCTGGGCCCATTCCTTGGTCGCTGCCTGTTGCAGCTCGCCGAAAACGGCATGCGACGCTGCCCCAAGTGAATTGCCGTCGAGATAGATCACGCCTTCCGGCAGGATGAAACGATCGCGCATGGCACGCAGCGGATCCGTGGCATCCATCGCTTCGATTGCAGCGAGATCAGGAATTCCACTCATGGTCGGTCAGTCCTCGGTTGTTCGCGAAGGGTTTTCCGCCACAGAGCGTCCCCTCAGTGAGCTTGTTTTCATTTCGATGATGTCAGAGCCGGGTGCGGACCGTCCACAGCTCCGGGAACAGCACGACCTCGAGCATCTTCTTGAGATACGAAGCACCCGACGTGCCGCCGGTGCCGCGTTTCAGACCGATGATGCGCTCGACCGTGGTGACGTGGTTGAAGCGCCAGCGGCGGAAATAGTCCTCGAAGTCGACCAGCTTCTCGGCCAGTTCGTAGAACATCCAGTAACGCTGCGGATCACGGTAAATGGTCTGCCAGGCGACCAGAACCTCTTCATTTTCGGTTCGCGTTTCACGCCAGTCCGTGCGCCTGGCATCAGTGCCGATGTCGAATCCGTTGCGCGCCAGAAGCAGCAGCGCTTCGTCGTAGAGCGATGGCTCGGCCAGGATCGCCTCCAGCTTTCCGCTGAGGTCAGGCCGGTGCTTGTGCGGCCCGAGCATGGCGAGGTTGCGGTTGCCGGCCATGAACTCGATGGCGCGATACTGCCAGGACTGAAAACCCGAGGACTGGCCGAGCGCGTCGCGGAACTCGGTGTATTCGCTGGGGGTCATCGTCCGCAGCACGTCCCAGGCGTTGTTCAACTGTTCGAAGATGCGGGCGACGCGCGACAGCATCTTGAAGCTCGGCTCGAGCCGGTCGGCGCGGATAGAACGGATCGCAGCGCCAATCTCGTGCAAAGCGAGCTTCATCCACAGTTCGGAGGTTTGATGCTGGATAATGAACAGCATCTCGTCGTGCGCCGACGACAGCGGCGTCTGGGCCTCCAGCACTTTCTCAAGGTGCAGGTAGTCGCTGTAGGACATGCGCTCCTTGAACGACATCTGTGCGCCTTCGGACGCCGGATCGTATGGCTCACTCAATTGATTTTCTCCGTGCGCAGCCGGAAGCGCTGGATCTTGCCGGTCTGGGTCTTGGGCAGAGCGGCGATGAATTTCACCGATCGCGGGTATTTGTAGGGCGCGATCGTTGCCTTGACGTGGTCCTGCAGGCGCTTGGTGGTCAACGCGTCAGGCGCCACGCCCTGCGCCAGCACGACATGCGCCTCGACGATCTGGCCGCGTTCGGCATCGTCTGCGCCGATCACCGCGCATTCGGCGACGTCGGGATGCGACAGCAGTGCTGCCTCGACCTCGGGGCCGGCGATGTTGTAGCCGGCGCTGACGATCATGTCGTCGGAGCGCGCGGCGAAATGGAAGAACCCGTCTTCGTCCTGCGTGAAGGTGTCGCCGGTGAGGTTCCAGCCGTCGCGGACGTATTCCTTCTGCCTGTTGTCGGCCATGTAGCGGCAGCCGGTCGGGCCGCGCACCGCCAGCCTGCCGGTCGTGCCGCGCGGCACCTCGCGCATCTCGTCATCGACGATGCGCGCCTCATAGCCGCCCACCGGCTTGCCGGTCGACGCGGGCTTCATGTCGTCAAAGCGGTTGGAGATGAAGATGTGCAGCATTTCGGTGGCGCCGATGCCGTCGAGGATCGGCTTGCCGGTCTTTTGCGTCCACTCCTCGAAAACCGGAGCGGGCAAGGTTTCGCCGGCCGAAACGGCGACGCGCAGCGACGACAGGTCGGCTCCTTCATCCATGGCCTTCAACATGGCGCGGTAGGCGGTCGGCGCGGTGAAGGAGATCGTCGCTTTGTAGGTTTCGATGATGTGGATCATGTTGGGCGGCGTCGCCTGCTCCAGCAGCGTTGCCGCAGCACCGAAGCGCAGCGGGAAGATGGCGAGCCCGCCAAGGCCGAAGGTGAAGGCCAGCGGCGGCGAGCCGACAAAGATGTCGTCCGGCGTCACCTTGAGGATCTCGCGGGCGTAGGCGTCGGCGATGATCAGGAGGTCGCGGTGGAAATGCATCGTCGCCTTCGGCACGCCTGTCGTGCCCGAGGTAAAGCCGAGCAAGGCGACGTCGTCGCGGCCTGTGTTGACGGAAGTGAATGTCACCGGCTTGTCGAGAGCGGCACGATCGAGTTCGGCATCATGGTTGGCGGTGCCGTCGAAGCCTATGACCTGCTTGAGGAATACGCTGTCCTTGGCGCAGGCGGTCATCTCGTCCATCAGCCTGGTGTCGCACAGCGCGACGGTGATCTCCGCCTTGTCGACGATCTTGGCGAGTTCGCCGGCGCGTAGCATCGGCATGGTGTTGACGACCACGGCGCCGACCTTGGTGGCAGCCAGCCAGCAGGCGACCATGGCGGGGTTGTTGGCCGAGCGGATCAGCACCCGGTTGCCCGGCTTGACGCCATAATTCTCGACCAGTGCGTGGGCCAGCCTGTTCGTCCAGTCGGACAGTTCCTTGTAGGTGCGGCGGCGGCCATTGCCGATCAGCGCGGTGTGGTCGCCCAGGCCTTTCTCGACCAGCCTGTCGGTCAGTTCGACGCCGGCGTTGAGGCGTTCGGGATAGTCAAAGCCATCGAGCAGGATATCGGGCCATTGCTCCGGCGGCGGCAGGTGATCGCGCGTGAACGTGTCGATATGCGCTGAAGGCCCAAGCATGTCGCCGCTATCCCATCTGCTGGACGGCCAGTGCGCGAGGCGCCTGGCCGGATGTGGTGGATCTAAAGGTCCTGCTTTTGAGGAGGCTTCGTGCCGCCGTTGCCCCTGCTCGGGATGCCACCAGAAAGAGTGCACATCTGCAGGTTTTGGGCAGCACAGCAGACCTCCCATTGTCGGCTGTTCGTCAGGGCAGGATCGCACCAGTCGAAATTTGTTTCAAGCCTAAAATATTTTTGGTCTGGAGCATTGACGCATGGCATGGCGGTGGCCATTGCTGGCGCAGAAACGAGCCATTCCGGGGGAGGGTGCCGATGTTCGAACGTCACATTGCCGATTGGGACCGCGCCTATGCCAACGGCGCGAACATTGTCGGCAGCGATCGCTGGCCGGCAGCGTGGGCGGAACCCGCGCAAGCGTTTCGCAATGCGCTTTCGGCAGAGGGCCGGGCACGGCTCGACATCGCCTATGGTGACGGACCGCGCAATCGGTTGGATATTTTCCTTCCCAAAGCCGCTCCCAAGGGGCTCGTGGTGTTCATCCATGGCGGTTACTGGCTGGAGTCCGACAAGAGCACGTGGTCGCACCTCGCCAATGGCGCGGTCGGCAATGGCTTCGCCGTGGCGATGCCTTCCTACACGCAGTGCCCGGACATACGCATCGCCGGCATCGTCAGCGAAATCGGCACAGCGATCGGCAAGGCAGCGGCGATGGTCGGGGGACCGCTGATGCTGACCGGACATTCGGCCGGCGGCCATCTCGCCAGCCGCATGGTGACCACAACAACGCCCCTGGCCGCCGATGTGGCGCAGCGCATACGCCATGTCGTTTCGATTTCGGGCCTGCATGACCTGCGTCCGCTCATGCGCACCGGCATGAATGCGGCGCTGGCCATCGACGAGCACGAGGCGCTGACGGAAAGCCCGGCGTTGCTGCGGCCCATGGAGGGTGCCCGCATCACCTGCTGGGCCGGAGGCGGTGAGCGCGCCGAATTCCTGCGCCAGAATGCGTTGCTTGCCAACATCTGGACCGGCCTTGGCGCCACCACCAGCGCGATAGTCGAGCCCGACCGGCATCACTACGACATTGTCGACGGCCTTGCCGATCCGGCGCATCCGCTAACCCGGACCCTGATCTCGGAGTAGGGCCGAGGTCATTTTCTCGTCTGTTATGAATGGCTTGTCTTGGATTCTTCAGCGCAGCATCAAAACGCTGCAAGCCTCGCCCGCAGCCGCTGCGGAGGCAAACGGCGCGCGCACGATCAGCCCGTTGGCGTCGGCCAGCATTCTCAGCATCGAGGAATCCTGGATGCCGAACGGCGTCGCCACCAGCGCGCCGTCATCTTCCCTGACCATGGCCCGCACATAGTCCTGGCGCAAATCATTGGCCGGTATTGCGGCGCCCAATCGCGCCGGGCGTATGTCCTGGCGATGGTTGCGGCCGCCGAGCCGCGCCAGCAGGGGCTTCAGGAACAGTTGCGAGCAGACCAGGCTTGCCACCGGATTGCCCGGCAGGCCGATGCACCTGATATCGCCGAGGCGGCCGAACATCAGCGGCTTGCCGGGGCGCATGGCGATCTTCCAGAAGCCGAGCGTCATGCCTTCGCCGGTCAGCACATCGTGGATCAGGTCGTGATCGCCGACCGAGGCGCCACCAAGCGTCACGATGACATCCGCGCCGGCTGCGACCGCTTGTCTGACCAGCGCGGCGATGGCCTCCTTGCGATCGGCGGCAATGCCGAGATCGAGCGCGCGGGCGCCAACCGACTGTGCGGCGGCGGCAACGCCATAGGCATTGGACGAGATGATCTGGTCCGGCCCGAGTTCGCTGCCGGGCGGCAACAATTCGTCGCCGGTGGCGATGATGGCGACCAGCGGCCGTTTTACCACGCCGACCCGGGGGTGGTTGGCCGATGCCGCCAGCGACAGCGCCGCCGGGTCGAGCACGCGGCCTTTTTCCAGCAGCACGTCACCCTTTGAAAAATCGAGCCCGATGCGGCGGATGTTGCGTCCTTCAGCGGTCGGTTCGGTCACTTCGATGTCGCCGCCGCCGAGATCCCTGACATTTTCCTGGATGACGATGGTGTCGGCGCCTTCGGGAAGCGGCGCGCCGGTGAAGATGCGCACCGCCTGTGCCTTGCCGACCACGCCGTCAAAGCCACGCCCGGCCGGGGCCATTCCGATCACAGAAAGTCTCGATGGCACCGACGCCACATCGGCGGCACGCGCCGCATAGCCGTCCATGGCGGAAGCGTTGAAGGGCGGTTGGGTGCGCAGCGCAATAACCGGTTCCGCCAGCACACGATCCACGGCCTCGAAGAGCGGAACGCTTTCGCCGGCCAGCGGCGCAGCGCCTTCCAGAAGGCGTTCGAGCGCCTCGGCGACCGGAACCAGCGCCATCAGGCGCCAGCCTTGTAGTCGCCAGATTTGCCGCCAGTCTTTTCGACCAGCCGGATGCCGGAAATGGTCATGGCGCGATCCACCGCCTTGGCCATGTCGTAGATGGTCAGGCAGGCGACGGAGGCGGCCGTCAAAGCTTCCATCTCGACGCCCGTCTTGCCGGTGACACGCGCAAGCGCGGTGACCTTCAGGCCGGGCAAAGCATGGTCCGGCTCGATGTCGACGGAAACCTTGGTCAGCAGCAGCGGATGGCAGAGCGGGATCAGTTCATGCGTCTTCTTCGCCGCCATGATGCCGGCGATGCGCGCGGTGCCGAGCACATCGCCTTTCTTGGCGTTGCCGGCGAGGATCGTCTTCAGGGTCTCGGGCTGCATCGCGACAAAGCCCTCAGCGATCGCCGTGCGCGTCGTCTCTTCCTTGTCGCCGACATCAACCATGTTGGCCTCGCCCTGGGCGCCGAGATGGGTGAGGGCCGATGTCATCGTCAGACCACCTCGGCCGCTGCCTTGCCCGTCAGCAGCAGGCGCGTGGCCGCGGCGACATCCTGTTGCCGCATCAGGCTCTCGCCGACGAGGAAGGTGTCGATGCCGGTCTTCTGCATCCTGAGGCAGTCGTCATGGCTGAAAATACCGCTCTCGCTGACCAGCAGGCGGCCGCCCGGCACCATCGGCGCCAGCCGCTCGGACGTTTTAAGGCTGGTTTCGAATGTTCTCAGATTGCGGTTGTTGATGCCGATCAACTGCGATGACAGTTTTACCGCGCGCAGCGTCTCGGCCTCGTCATGCACCTCGATCAGCGCATCCATGCCGAGTTCGAATGCCGTTGCCTCAAGCTCGCTCGCCAGGGCGTCATTAACGCTCGCCATGATGATCAGGATGGCATCAGCGCCCCAGGCGCGGGCTTCGTAGACCTGATACGGATCGAACAGGAAATCCTTGCGCAGTGCGGGCAGGGCGACGGCGGCTCGCGCCTTGGTGAGAAACTCCGGCGCGCCCTGGAAAGACGGCGCGTCGGTCAGCACCGAAAGACAGGCGGCGCCGCCTTTCTCATAGGCCTGCGCCAATGCTGGCGGATCGAAATCGGCCCGGATCAACCCCTTGGAAGGGCTCGCCTTCTTGATTTCGGCGATCAGGGCGAAGCTACCCGATCTCTGCTTCGCCTCGAGCGCTGCAAGAAAGCCGCGTGGTGCATCGGCGTCTTTTGCGCGCGCCTTGATCTCGGCCAGCGGCATGCGTGCCTTGGCCGCCGCGATCTCGTCGCGCTTATAGGCCTCGATCTTGCGCAGGATGTCAGACACGGTTCACCCGTTCGAAATTTCGACCAATCGGTCGAGCACCTGCAGGGCCCGGCCGCTGTCGATGGCTTGCGCGGCGAACGCGATGCCGTCACCAAGCGTCGTCGCTTTGCCCGCAACGACCAGGCCGGCGCCGGCATTCATCAGCACGGTGTCTCGATAGGCGCCGGCAGCACCGCCCAGCATATCGCGCAATGCCGTGGCGTTGTAGGCCGCGTCGCCGCCGCGCAATTCATCCTTGGTATGGCGCGCCAGCCCAACCGCTTCAGGGGTTAGCGTGAAGCTGCGGATCTCGCCGCCGATCAGTTCGGCGACCTGCGTCTCGCCGGTGGTGGTGATCTCGTCATAGCCGTCGCCATGGGCAACCCAGGCATGCTCGGCGCCCAGCGCCTTCAGCGTCTCGGCCACCGGCAGGATCCATTCCGGCAGGAACACGCCGACCATCTGCCGTTTGACGCCAGCCGGATTGATGAGAGGCCCGAGCAGGTTGAAGATGGTGCGGGTGCCGAGCTCGACTCGGGTCGGCCCTACATACTTCATTGCCGGGTGGTGCGCGGGCGCGAACATGAAGCCGACGCCCGCTTCATGGATGCAACGGCCGATGAATTCGGGCGAGATGTCGATCTTGACGCCAAGCGCAATCAGCACGTCGGCGGACCCTGTCAGCGAGGACAGACCGCGATTGCCATGCTTGGCGACGGGCACGCCGCTGCCGGCGATGACGAAGGCCGATGCCGTCGAAATGTTGACACTGTGGGAATTGTCGCCGCCCGTGCCGACGATGTCGATGGCGCCGTCCGGTGCGTCGACACGCAGCATCCTGGCGCGCATGGTGGCGACGGCGGCGGAAAGCTCGCTCACCGTCTCGCCGCGCACGCGCAGCGCCATCAGGAAGCCGCCGATCTGGCCGGGCGTGGCGTCACCCGACATGATGATGTCGAAGGCCTCGCGCGCTTCCTCGAAGGAAAGCGCGCTGCCGGTCGCGACCTTGGCGATATGGGTTTTCAGCGCGCTCATCTTGTCGAGGCTTGGGCAACGGCGGCCTGGTCGATGCGAACGTCGTACTGCGTCTGCAACTGCGCCACCAGCTGATCGAGCAGGTCATCCGACATGCCGGAGGTGAAGGATTTCTGCGCATCGTCCGGCACCGAGCTGGCATCGGCCCCGGCGGGCTCGAACACTTCGGCGACCTTGTACAGGATCTGACCGTCGCCGGTGGGCGAGGGGATCAGGCCGGTGCCGCCTTCGCCGACGCCGAACATCGCCGCCGCACCCTCCTTGCCGAAATCGACATCGTCGGCCTCGCGCTTGACGCCGCGCTTGGTCTGCTTCTCCAGCTTGAGCTCACTGGCAATAACGTCGAGCGTGGCACCGGCCTTGAGCCGCTTTTCGAGCTCGTCAGCCTTGGCGGCGAGCCGCTTGGTGGTCTCAGCTGCCGTCCAGTCGGCGACGGCTTTCTGATGAACCTCGTCCAGCGTGCGATCGCGAGCCGGCGTGACGGAAGTCACTTCGTAGAAGACAAAACCATTGTCTGCCGTGGTCAAAGCTTCGTTCTCCGTGCCGGGTTCGGCGTCGAAGACAGCCTTGATCAGTTCCGGCGATTGCGGCAGGTCCTTGACGATGCTCGCGTCAGGCCGCAATCCGCTGCGATCGATGGCGTCGATGGTGATGAGCTTCAGCTTCAGCTTGGTGGCGGCGTCGGCCAGCGAACTGCCGGCGGCGCGGGTGTCTTCATAGCTGTCACGCACGTCCAGAAGAATGCGGCTTGCCTCGCCCAGCGCCAGGTCCTTGCGTATCTGGTCGGACACCTCGGTCAGCGGCTTCACCACCTCGGGCTTGATTTCGGTGACGCGCAGCAGCACCGGGCCGAAGGCGCCCTGCACGACCTGACTGACTTCATTGGCATTGAGCGCGAAGGCCGCGTCGGCGACCGCCTTGTCGGCGATCTTGTCCTTGGCCAGCGTGCCGAGCAGCGTATCGGCCGGGGTCTTGCCTTCCGCCGTGACGAGCTTGTCGAAGGTGGCGCCGGCCTTGAGCGAATCGAGCGCGGCCTTGGCCGCATCCGGCGTCTTGAACACAAGCTGCTCGATGGTGCGCAGTTCCGGCGTGGTGTAGCGCGCCTTGTTCTTGTTGTAATCGTCGCTGACCTGGCTGTCGGTGACGGCGGTCGTATCCATGATGTCGACGGGTTCGAGGCGGACATAGGAGAATTTGCGGTATTCGGGTGCCGCATATGTCTTCTTGTCGGCTTCGAAATAGGCTGAAAGCACGCTGTCGGAGGGCGCCTGGATCGGCTCGACCAGTGCCTTGGGCAGGGTCAAATAGTCGATGGTGCGGTCTTCGCCGCGATAGAGCGCAACCGCCTTGAAGAAAGTATCCGGAGCCTTGAGGCCATCCGAGACCGCTTCGACGATCTGCTGGCGCACCGCCACCTGGGCACGGTTCTTCAGATAGTCCTCGGGCCGCATGCCAACCTGCCGCAGCATGTATTCGAATGTTTTGCGGTCGAACTGGCCGCCTGGGCCCTTGAATGCCGGGTCTTCGCGCGTCAGCTCGGCCAGCCGATCCTTGGAAAGTCCGAGGCCCAGTTTGCGTGCCTGTTCGTCGAGAACGGCGCCCGAAACGAGCTGAGCCAGCACCTGGTTGTCGACGCCGAGCGCCTTTGCCTGTTCGTGGCTGAGACGCTGGCCGAACTGCTGCGACATGACGGCGAGCTGGCGATCATAGGCGAGACGGTATTCGTTGATCGACACTTTGGTGCCGCCAGCGGTTATAACCGAATCATGGCCGGCGAAACCACCCATCAGCCGTCCGGAAATGCCCCAGACCAAAAAGCTGAGCACCAGCAACACCAACAGCCCCTTCGCGACCCAGGTGCCTGCCGCGCTTCTCAATATACCAAGCATTTTTACTTCCGATTTATGCGCATTTTCGCATGCGCCGAGTCTGAAACAAGCGCAATAGCGCCCTTCCGGTCCACTGTCGATTGCTTTGTGGCCTGATTTTGGT
>NZ_RZRQ01000121.1:0-16717 GCF_003997785.1 Mesorhizobium sp. M7D.F.Ca.US.004.01.2.1
ATCTACACGCTCTATGAGGGCGTCGGCTCGGTCGATGCCATCGACACCGCTATGCGGCTCGGCGCCAACCATCCGATGGGACCGCTGCAGTTGGCTGACTTCATCGGGCTCGATACCTGCCTGTCGATCATGCAGGTGCTGCATGACGGCCTGTCGGACTCGAAGTACCGCCCTTGTCCGCTGCTGGTGAAATATGTCGAGGCCGGCTGGCTCGGCCGCAAGACCGGGCGTGGCTTCTACGATTATCGCGGCGAGCATCCCGTCCCGACGCGCTGATCAGATCCGCGTCAGCGGAAACCCGAAGCCTCTCGGATCAGAGGTTGATACCCGGATCAGGAGGCCGCAGCCAGCGGCTCGGGCGGCACTGCCTTGCCGTCCACAATCTCCCCTTCCGGCGCCACGCAAACGCAGCCACGGCCGGCCGCCTTGGCCGCATAGCAAGCTGCATCGGCCCTAGCGATGATCTCGTCGACCTCGCCGCAATTGGCGCTGATCGCGGCCAGCCCGATGCTGGCGCCGATCACGTGAGGACGGCCGTCCCAGGTGAAGTCCAGGCCGCCGATCGAATCGATGATGGAGCGCGCAGCGATCTTGGCACCGGCTGCCGAACCCGATTTCAAAATGACCGCGAATTCATCGCCGCCCAGACGAGCAACGATGTCCTCTGGACCAAGCACGCCGCGAACCGCCGCGGCAACCCGTTTCAGCAGCGCGTCTCCCGCCGCGTGGCCGCCCGTATCGTTGACCAGTTTGAAATGGTCGAGATCGATGAACATGAACTGGTGTCCGCCGCCTTTGCCCGAGGTACCGTCCTTGCGGGCCTGACCGACCAGTTCCTCCATGGCGCGAATGAAGCTCGAGCGATTGGCAAGGCCGGTCAGCGCGTCATGCGCGGCGGCATGGGCGAGCTGGCGCTGCAGCGCGCGCGCATCGGTAAAGTCCTGGAAAACGATGACCAGCCCGCAGAATTCGTTCCGCTCGTTGATGATCGGCGACACGACCTGACGGATGCTGCAGCGTGTGTCGTCGCGCCGGATGAGAACGGCGCGGCTGTTCTGATCTGCGGGCGCCAGGCCGCCGATCGCCGGTCGGATCACGCCGATCCGGTGCCCCGTCTCCTCGTCAACTGCCCAGTAGACATGGCCAAGCATCTTGCCGAGAGCCTCGCCGCCGGCAACACCGGTCAGCTTTTCGGCGACCGGGTTCATGAAGGTGACGCGGTTTGCGGCATCGGTGCAGATGACGGCATCACCGATCGACTGCAGGGTCACCCTCAGCCGCTCCTTTTCATCGGCAAGCATTGCCGCCGATACGGTGAGGCGTGCTTCGGCCTCCTTGCGTCGGGTGATGTCGGTCAGGCTGCCAATGGCCCTGATCAGCCGGCCATCCTCGTCACGCTCGATGGCCTTGCCGCGGTCGAGGATCCACATCCAGTGGCCATCCTTGTGGCGCATCCTGAACTCGGCTTCAAAGAACGGCGTCTTGCCCTCGAGATGGGCGCGATCCGCTTCCGCGACAATCTCGCGATCGTCGGGATGGATCATCGTCAGCCAGCGGTCGGTGTCGCCATCGAGCTCGCCATCCGCATAGCCCAGCATCTTGACCCAGGTCGAGGAATAGGTCGTGCCGCCCTTGCGCATGTCGAGGTCCCAGACACCTTGGCCGGCGCCGGCCAGGGCGAAATTCCAACGCGTTTCCGCTTCGGCAATGCGCGCCTCGGCCTGCTTGCGTGCGTCGATGTTCTCGATTTGCGAGACAAGATAGAGCGGGCGGCCGCTGTTCTCGTCGCGAATGACCGAGCCCGCAAGATGGGCCCAGACCGGCGTTCCGTCCTTCCTGAGATAGCGCTTCTCGAAGTGGAAGGAATTGACCGTGCCCGCCTTCAGATCGTCCATCGTCTCCCGCCCGATCTGCAGATCGTCGGGATGCGTGATCTGGAAGAAGGTCAGCGCCTCGATCTCTTCACGGCTGTAGCCAAGCATGGCGGCGAAGGCCGGATTGGTCTCGCGAATGCGCCCGTCGAGACCGACAACGGCCATACCGATCGCCGAATCCGCCATGGCGCGGCGGAAGCGCATCTCGCTCTCGGCGATCTGCTGACGATCCTCGCTGATCCGACGGGTGGACATGACAGCGAGGAACAGCGCGCCCGCCGCCACCGCCACCGAGATCTGCAGGCAGAGTTTCAGCGCTTCGGTGCCGAGGTCCAGGCGCGACAGCAGGATCGAAGCCGCTAGGACGCCCAGGCCGGCCACGAGCAACGCCAAGCCTGCATGCCCAAGAGATTTTCGGCTGGTCAATCCTCGCCACATCACGATACGTGCCACCCCCGTGCGCAAACGCATGTTCTCGCATCAACCTTGACGGATCGATTTTAAGGAAAGGTTGCGTCCGGCATACCGGCGCCATCGCTAACCGGCAAACAATTGCCGGCATGATTAAGGATCGGTGTGCATGGGCTCGGGATCGTGGCGGAACGCTACCAGCGCACGAAAAATCGTCCGCCGAGCGCACCGAGCAACGCGAGTGCTGCGATCGCTATCGTGTACCAGGTGGCGACGAAAAGCGGCGAATCGTCGAAGCAGTGCGCGGCGTAGAAGGTCGCCGCCAGCCCGCCGGCGAGCAGACCCGCCACCGCACCGGCCAGCACCGGCCGTGTCGGCGCGCCGTAGCGCAGCATCCACAGGAAGATGGCAAGCGGACCGAGGCCGATCAACGGGATGAAGCCCATGCAGATCATCATGTTGGAGCCGACCATCCTTGTTCCCCACAGCGCCTCCGGCACCATGAAAAGCTCCAGAATCACCGCCACTGCTACCAGCACCGGAGCCGCGGCCATCCAGGCCATCGCCCGGCCCGTCGAGGCACCCGGCGTCGACAAGGCGCGGATCAAGGCAAAGGCGCTGACCGCAAGCACGATGGTGAAGACGAATTTGGAGAGGAAGCGCATCGTGTGCGCGGCCGCCATGAAATCAGGGCGCGGGCCGATGGTCAGCAGGAAAACGGCTGCCGCGATGACAACGGCCGCACCGGCGGCCATCCACCACGCCGACTGCAGCGGCATCGCCTTGCTGCTTGCATCGGCGTCCAGCGCCTTGATGAGATCGTCCGTCCTCATGTCATTCCCGCCCGAACCGCCCCTGCCCGAATCGCTTGGCTATCGCGGCAAGTCCCCGATGCAGCGACACACGCACCGCCGTCTCGCTGATACCGAACTTTGCTGCCGTCTCACCGATGGACCGCCCTTCCACCGAAACGGCCGAGACCACGGAGCGCTGCGCCGGCGAGAGGCCGTCCAATGCCCGATTGATGTCGCGTTCGCTGACGGTCTCGGTTTCCGGCTCGGCGAAGGTCTCGGCGATATCGTCGACATCGATCTCGATGCGCCGCCCACGCCGCCGGAACGCGTCGATCAGCTTGAAGCGGGCAATCGCATAGATCCATGGCAACACCGGCGCGTCCTGGCGCCAGGTATGCCGTTTCACATGAATGGCCAACAAGGTTTCCTGCACGACATCCTCGGGATCGACCCCGCCCTGCACGATCTTGCGCCGAACAAAACCGCGCACCAGCGCGGCAATCCGGTGCAGAAAGTCGGCATAGGCCTTCTCGTCTCCCGCGATCGCGGCCCGCATCAGCCGGGAAAGCTCGGCCTCATCCTTGCCGCTCACAAGAGTTACTCCCCCGATTTTCGCGTCTCGGCGCTGATTTGTTACGTGGCCGGCGAAATAATGTCCAAGCCAAATTACCGGCAAATCACGAAAGTTTGTGCCTCGGCGTCTGATTAAAATCCGCAAGACAATGTTGACTATCCTTGTCATGTATCGATAGGTGCAGCCGTGACAGACTGAAGACTCCCCGAGATCGAGGACAATGCCATGAAATACGCTCTTTCCACCCTCGTCGGCGCCACCGCGCTGGCAATCAGCCTGATCGGCGGCCCGGCGATGGCGGAAGATGATGGCATCATTGTCTACAACGCCCAGCATGAAAACCTGACCAAGGCGTGGGCCGAAGGCTTCACCAAGGAAACCGGCATCAAGGTCACCGTGCGCAATGGCGGCGACAGCGACTTCTCCAACCAGATCGTCGCCGAAGGTACGTCTTCGCCGGCCGACGTCTTCCTGACCGAAAATTCACCGGCCATGGTGCTGGTCGAGACATCAGGCCTGTTCGCACCGGTCGACGCCGACACGCTGGCACAGGTTCCGCAGGACTATCAGCCGGCCAGCGGCAAATGGGTCGGCGTCGCCGCGCGCAGCACGGTCTTTGCCTATAACAAGACCAAGCTGACCGCCGACCAGCTGCCCAAGTCGATGCTTGACCTCGCCGATCCGAGCTGGAAGGGCCGTTGGGCCGCCTCCCCGTCGGGCGCCGATTTCCAGGCCATCGTCAGCGCGCTGCTTCAGCTCAAGGGCGAGGCCGCCACGGCGGACTGGCTGAAGGCGATGAAGACCAATTTCACCGCCTATAAGGGCAACAGCACGGTGATGAAGGCGGTCAATGCCGGTGAGATCGAAGGAGGCGTGATCTACCACTATTACTACTTCGGCGATCAGGCCAAGACCGGTGAAAACAGCAAGAATGTCGAGCTGCACTATTTCAAGAACCAGGATCCGGGCGCGTTCGTTTCGATCTCCGGCGGCGGTGTGCTGGCCTCGAGCAAGCATCCTAAGGAAGCCCAGGCCTTTCTGAAATGGGTGACCGGCAAGGGCGGCCAGGACGTGCTGAAGACTGGCGATTCCTTCGAATACGCGGTCGGCAAGGGTGCGAAGTCTAACCCGAAGCTGGTGCCGCTCGCCGATCTGCAGGCACCGAAGGTCGATGCTACGACGCTGAACTCCAAGAAGGTCACCGATCTGATGACGGCAGCCGGCTTGCTTTAGTTGTCATTCCTCCTAAAAGGACAACCGACCACGCTCCCGCGGAAATTCGCCTTCCGCGGGAGTGATTTTGTTTTTCGAGATGGCATTCGTCGATGACGACACGCTGTGTTCCCTACCGCGATCGCGGCCCTTCAATTGCTGCCGCTGGACGGCAACGGCACGGCGTCTGACCTGATGCAGTCTGCGGTCGATCTCGCGCGCTCGGGCCTGCCTTTGGGCACAGGCCGAAGGGCGCGCCGACGCGCACCGCTTTGGCTGGTCGTCGCCGCCATCTTCGTTGCGCTGCTGGCGCTGGTGCCACTTGCCTTCATCATCTGGATCGCGGTGCAGACCGGTTGGGAGACCGTCTCGGCGCTGGTCTTCCGGCCGCGTGTCGGCGAGCTTCTGGTCAATACTGTCCTGCTGGTCGCGCTCTCCGTGCCGATCACCATCGTGCTGTCGGTTGCGCTGGCCTGGCTGACCGAGCGCAGCGACCTGCCGGCGGCCCGGCTCTGGGCCTGGCTGTGCGTGGCGCCGCTCGCCATACCGGCTTTCGTGCACAGCTATGCCTGGATCACCATGGTGCCGGGACTGCACGGCCTGTGGGCCGGCGTGCTGGTTTCCGTGATCGCCTATTTCCCGTTCCTGTATCTGCCGGTGTCGGCGGCGTTGCGCCGTCTCGATCCCGCCCTGGAGGACGCCGCCGCCGCACTCGGCCTTGGACCCTGGCGCGTCTTCTGGCGTGTCGTGCTGCCGCAATTGCGGCTCGCCATCTGCGGCGGCTCGCTGCTGGTCGGCCTGCACCTGCTGGCCGAGTACGGCCTCTATGTCTTCATCCGCTTCGACACCTTCACCACGGCGATCGTCGACCAGTTCCAGTCGACCTTCAACGGACCGGCCGCCAACATGCTGGCTGGCGCGCTGGTGAGCTGCTGCTTCGTGCTGCTCGGCCTCGAAGTGCTGGTGCGCGGCGAGGAACGCTATGCTCGTGTCGGCTCCGGCGCCGCGCGCTATCAGCAGCGCACAAGCCTCGGACGCGCCACCATCCCGAGCTTGCTCTTGCTTGTCATCACCACGCTGCTGGCGCTCGGCGTGCCGTTCGTCACCATCGGCGGCTGGCTTGCCGCCGGTGGCGCCGATGTCTGGCGCTTCGACGAGATCGGCCTGGCGCTTGGCCAGACGCTGTTCCTGGCGCTCGCCGGCGCATTGCTCGCCACGGTCGCCGCGATGCCAATGGCCTGGATCTCGGTCCGCGCGCCGGGGCCATTGCAGCGTCTGCTGGAGGGCTGCAATTACATCGTCGGCTCGTTGCCGGGGGTCGTCATTGCGCTGGCGCTGGTCACCATCACCGTGCGCATCGCGCTGCCGCTCTACCAGACCCTGTTCACCATCCTGGTTGCCTATGCGCTAATGTTCCTGCCGCGCGCGCTGGTCAGCCTGCGGGCGTCGATCGCGCAGGCACCGGTCGAACTCGAACGCGCCGCTTCCAGCCTCGGCCGGCCGCCGCTGCAGGCGCTGTGGTCAACGACGATCCGCCTGTCGGCGCCAGGTGCCGCGGCTGGCATGGCGCTGGTGGCGCTCGGCATCATGAACGAACTGACCGCGACCCAGATGCTGGCGCCGAACGGCACCCGCACGTTGGCGATGGCCTTCTGGTCCTATAGCGGCGAGATTGATTATGCCTCCGCGGCACCTTACGCCTTCATCATGGTGGCGATGTCGCTTCCCTTGACCTGGCTGCTCTATGTCCAGTCGAAACGGATGGCCGGACGATGAGTTTTCTCGAAATCAGCGGCCTCACCAAGCATTACGGCCCGGTGGCCGCCCTTGCCGGCGTCGACCTGAACGTCGCCAGCGGGAGCCGCACGGCGATTGTCGGCCCGTCCGGCTGCGGCAAGACGACCTTGCTGCGGCTGATCGCCGGCTTCGAGGCCCCGGACCAGGGCCGCATCATGCTCGACGGCGAGGTGCTGGCCAATGGCGGCGCTGCGGTACCGGCGCATCGCCGCGGCATCGGCGTGGTGGCGCAGGATGGTGCGCTGTTCCCGCATCTGACCATTGGTGACAATATCGGTTTCGGCATGGGTCGCGGCGAGGACAAGCGCACCGAACGCATCGTCGAGCTCGCCTATATCGTCGGCCTCGACAAGGCGATCCTCAAACGCCGCCCGCACGAACTCTCCGGCGGCCAGCAGCAGCGTGTGGCGCTCGCCCGCGCCATGGCGATGAAGCCCAGGCTGATGCTTCTCGACGAGCCGTTCTCGGCCTTGGATACCGGCCTGCGCGCCTCGATGCGCAAGGCGGTGGCCGAGCTTCTGGAAGCCGCCGGCATCACCACCATCCTGGTCACGCACGACCAGGCCGAAGCGCTGTCCTTCGCCAGCCAGGTCGCGGTGATGCGCGACGGCAGGTTCTCGCAGGTAGGGACGCCGCGCGACCTCTATCTCAAGCCGAAGGACAGGATGATCGCCGAGTTCCTCGGCGACGCCATCATCCTGCCGGCAAAGATATCAGGCGGCTTCGCCAACTCGCCGCTTGGCCGCATCGCGGTCGATACCAATGACAGCCGCGATATCGCCCGCATCATGCTGCGGCCGGAGCAGATCGCGCTGAAAAGAACGTCGCGCGAGGGCATGTCGGGCACCTCGGACATGCTGTTCGGCGAAGTGACGGAATCGGAATTCGCCGGCTCGATGTGCACGATCGCGGTGCGGCTCTTGAACAATGCCGATCCGCCCGATGCGGCCGCGATCGGCAACACGCCGCTGGTCCTGCGCAAACCGGGCATGGACGCGCCGGCGGTCGGCGAGATCGTCCGGCTGACCGTATCGGGAAAAGCGCATGTCTTCGCCTGATTGATCGAAGGCGCCGCCGCACCGCGCCTCAACGCGGGGTGGCCGGCTCACGCCGTGAGGCGCTCGCCGGTTTCGCCGGAATAGATCGGCCATTGTTCGAGAAAATCGCAACCGTGCACGACCACGTGCTCGTTGGCGCTGTCGATGAGGACGACCGCGTAGGAAGGCGGCGCCTGCTCGACAATCTCGCTCGATCTGTCAAGCGCAAGCTCGAACCTGGCATGCAGGCCGCGCTGCGCCGAGAACGCAATGCCGGCGACCGTGCCGGCAATGTCGCGATGGACGTGACCGAAGAAGATGTGGCGGACATTGCCATGGCGCCGCAGCAGGCCGAGCAACCGTTCGGGCTGCTCAAGGGCAAGCGGATCGAGCTGCGGCAGGCCGAGCGCGACCGGCGGATGATGCATGAAGACATAGGCCGGCCGGCCGGCCGCTTCTTCGAGCCGGGCTTCGAGCCAGGCTAGTCGCCTGTCGCACAATTCGCCTTCGACGCGACCTTCCGCCAGGCAGTCGAGAAACAGCAGCACCTCGTCGGCCGTTTGATGGGCCGACTGCACGAAGTCGTTCTCATCGAGCGGAATCTCGGGAAACGCCGCGACAAGATTGGCCCGCCGATCGTGGTTTCCCGGCAGCAGCCGCCAGGGCACCGACAGCGTGCTCAGGGCTGTCCTGAGATCGGCATAGCTCTCGGGCGCGCCGGTCTCGGTCAGATCGCCGGTGAAGACACAAAGCGTGGCATCGGCGTGATGCGCATTGATGTGCGCGATGCATGAAGCCAGCCGCTGATGCAGGTCTGCGCCATAGCGGCGCTCGCCTTGCCGGCCAAGATGGACATCGGTGACCTGGATAATTTTCATTGCGCGCTTCTTGGACTTGTCGGTGGTGCCTGCCCGTCATCGGCGATGACTGGCGGCTTCAGAAATTAGAGTGCCGGTTCCGGCACCGAGGCCTTGAAGACCTCGAGACGTGTTCCCGTATCCGACGAGAAGAAATGCATATCCTCCGGCGAAATCTTCAGGCCGACCGCGCTGCCCGGTTCGGGGTGGACGGCCTCCGAGGTCATCACGGAGAACGACGCACCGTCGAGATCGACATAGATGACGCGTCCCGCGCCCAGCTCCTCGACGAGATCGACTGTGGCATCGAGCGCGCCTGCCGTGCCCGGCGCCACCAGGCGGACGGCTTCAGGCCGGATACCCATCGCTACCTTCGTGCCGACCGGCAGCCCCGCGCGTGCCATGGCTAGGCGCCGGCTGCCGCCAAGCAGCGACAGCCCGTCGAGATCAACTGTGCCTTCGAGGATGTTCATGGCCGGCGCACCGACGAAAGTGGCGACGAAGCGGCTGGCCGGACGGCTATAGATCTGGGCCGGCGTGCCGACCTGCTCGACGCGGCCGCCATTCATGACCACCAGCCGGTCGGCTAGCGTCATCGCCTCGACCTGGTCATGCGTGACGAAGACCGAGGTGGCATTCAGCCGGCGATGCAGCTTGCGGATCTCCGAACGCATCTGAACGCGCAGCTTGGCATCGAGGTTGGACAGCGGTTCGTCGAACAGGAACACCTTGGGCTCGCGGATCATCGCCCGGCCCATGGCGACGCGCTGCCTTTGGCCACCGGACAGCGCCATCGGCTTGCGGTCGAGCAGATGCTCGAGCTCCAACGTGCGGGCAACCGCCTGGACGCGCAGCTGGCGCTCGGCGGCGGGGACGCCGGCCACCTTGAGCGAATAGCCGATGTTCTGCGCCACGCTCATATGCGGATAGAGCGCGTAGTTCTGGAACACCATGGCGCAGCCGCGCTCGCGCGGCTCCAATTTGTTGACCACGGTGCCGTCGATGGCGATCTCGCCACCGGAAATCTCTTCCAGCCCAGCGATCATCCTGAGCAGCGTGGACTTGCCGCAGCCGGAAGGCCCGAGAATGACGACAAATTCGCCCGAGGCGATGTCGAGGTCGACGCCGTGCACAATCTGCAACTTGGCGTAGCTCTTCTTGACGTCGCGAATGGTGATGGAGGCCATCGGCTCTATCCTTCTGAAGTCACTTCTCGGTGGCGATCAGGCCGCGCACGATCCAGCGCTGCATGGCCACGACGACGATCAGCGGCGGCAGCATGACGATGAGTGTGCCGGCCATGGCGATGTTCCATTCGGGAATGCCGCCGACGTTGGGAATGAGTTGCTTGAGTTCGGTGACCGCCATCGCATGGGATTGATCCGTGGTGATGAGCAGCGGCCACAAATACTGGTTCCATGCATACAGAAACATGATGGTTCCAAGCGCCGCCATGTTGGTGCGCGACAGCGGCAGCAGAACATCGATGAAGAAGCGCAGCGCGCCGGCACCGTCCATGCGCGCCGCCTCGGTCAATTCGTCCGGTATCGTCAGGAAGAACTGCCGATAAAGGAAGGTGCCGGTGGCCGTCGCGACCAGCGGCAGGATAAGCCCGGGATAAGAATTGAGCAGCCCTAGGTTCAGCGAGACCTGAACGCCCGAAACCTTTTCTATGAGCCAGCTTATGCCGGTCACGTCGAGAATCGCCTGATAGGGCGTAAGCACATTGGCAACGACCGCGTAGGTCGGGACGATGCGCACTTCCAGCGGCAGCATCAGGGTGACGAAGATCAGCCAGAAGATGAAGGTGCGGCCGGGATAGCGGAAATAGACGATCGAAAAGGCCGTAAGCGCCGAAATTATCACCTTGCCCGCCGCGACCCCCGTGGCAACGATGAAACTGTTGAGCAGCTTGGGGCCGAGATCGGCCGTCGTCCACGCCGTCTTGATGTTGAGCCAGAAATCGCTACCCGGCAGCAGGGACATCGGCACGTCGTTGACGTCCTTCAGATTGTGCGACGAGGCAATCACCACGATCACGAAAGGCGCGATCGCCAACAAAAACCCGATGAACAGCACAAGGTGCGTGACGAAGTTCAGGATGGGGGTGCGCTCTACCATGACCGTCTCACTGATAGTGCACGCGCCGCTCGATAAAGCGGAACTGGAAGATGGTAAGCACGATGATGAGCACCATCAGGATGATGCTCTGCGCGGCGGCGCCGGAAAAATCGAGGCCTTTGAAGCCGTCGGAATAGATCTTGTAGACCATCAAATTGGTGGCGTTCGCCGGCCCACCCGAGGTCATGATGTCGACGATGCCGAACGAATCCTGGAAGCTCTCGGTGATGTTGATGACCAGCAGGAAGAAGATCGTCGGCGTGATCAGCGGGAACTGGATGTCCCAGAAACGTCTGACGACCCCGGACCCGTCCATCGCCGCTGCCTCGATCAGCGAACGCGGGATGGCCTGGAACGCGGCCAGGAAGAAAATGAAGTTGTAGCCGACATATTTCCACGAGAAGGCGACGATGATCGACGCCATGGCATCCGCGCCATCGAGACCCGGATCCCAGATCCCTGGCCACATCCGGTTGATGACGGAAAGGAACCCCGCCTCCGGCGCCAGAATGAAGCGGAACGCCAGCGCCAGCGCAGGGGCCGCGATGCCGTAAGGCCAGATCAGCACCACGCGATAGAAGCGCGAGCCGGCAAGCTGGCGGTCGGTCAGCGCCGCGAGCACCAGCGCGACGAACATCGCAAGCCCGGTGCTGATCGCGGCAAAGACCAGGCTGGCGGTGATCGAATTCCAGTAGTCGGCGTTGGACAGGATCGAGCGGAAATTGTCGAGCCCGACCCAGACATTGCCGCCGCCCCAGGGCTGCTGCAGCGTCAGCGACCAGTACACGGCCTGACCGGCGGGCCAGTAGAAGAACGTGAAGATCAAGAGGAGCTGAGGCACCGCGAAAAGGATGCCGATCGTCCAGCTGCCAAAGGTAACGCGTTTTTCCATCGGTCCGCCGATGCCGCTCAACGGCCACTTAGAGCAAGATTAATAACGAAATGGCCGCCCGTCGACCCAAGCATGATCCCGAAAAGTGGAAACCCGTTTTTACGGACAAACGGTTTCCGTTTGTCCACGGATCATGCTCGGAGAAGACCGGCGGGCGGCCGCGTAGATTCCGAGATCAGGGCAGGGTCTTGCCCGGATAGGTCTGCTGGAAGCGGTCGAGGATGGCGTCGCCATTCTTGACCAGCGTATCGAGGCCCTCCTGGACGCTGACCTTGTTGGCGAAGATCGCCTGCATCTGCGTGCCGAACTCGGCGCGGATCTGGGTGAAATTGCCCAGCCGCACACCGCGGGTGATTTCGGTCGGCTCGGACGCGGTCAGGCTGGCGATCGCGACTTCACGGCCCTTGTAGGGCGCCTTGTCGTAGAAGCCGGTGGACTTCATGTAGTCGAAGCCCGACTTGGTCACCGGGATGTAGCCGGTGTTGGTCGACCAGAACAATGCGGTCTTGGGGTCGTGGATGAAGTTGAGGAACGCGGCTGCGCCTTTGTATTCCGCATCCGACTTGCCCGAGAGAACCCATAGCGAAGCGCCGCCGACGAGCGAATTCTTGCGCTCGGTACCGGCATAGACCGGCAGTTCGGCGACATCCCAGTTCATGCCTTCCTTCTGGGTCTTGCCGACGGTGCCGTGATCGCCGACCGAAGTCAGGATGACCTGGCAGGTGCCGGAAGCGAAGGCCTGGACCATATCCTGGCCGAGGTCCTTGGACTTGATCTTGATCAGGCCGGCATCATACCACTTCTTGAGATCGGTGACGTACTGGACGAACTTGGTCTTGTTGACTTCCAGACGCGCGTCGAGGCCGTCATAGCCGTTGTTCTTGGTGGCGACTGGTTGGTTGTGGAGCGCCGAGAACTGCTCCATCAGCTGCCAGCTTTCATTGGCGGAGATGTTGATCGCCATCGGGCACTCGTAGCCGGCGTCCTTCAATGCCTGGAGGTCGGCTGCGACATCTTCCCAGGTCTTCGGCGCCTCGGTCTTGCCGATCTTGGCGAAGGCGTCCTTGTTCCAGTACATCAGTGGGGTCGACGAATTGAACGGGAAGGACAGCATCTCGCCCTTCGAGGTCGCATAGTAGCGCGCGATGCCGGGGAAATAGTCGGCGTAGTCAATCTTGTAGCCGTTTTCTTCCATCAGCTTGTCGGCCGGCTTGTAGGCGCCCGACAGCATCATGGTGGCGGTGCCTACGTCATAGACCTGGACGACGGCCGGCTGCTTGCCGGCGCGGAAGGCGGCGATCGTGTTCTGCAGCGTGGCGTCGTAATTGCCCTGGCTGGTGCAGACGACTTCATAGTCGGTCTGCGAGGCGTTGAAGTTCTTGCACAGCGTGTCGACGACGCGGGCGAGATCGCCCGAAAGGCCGAACCAGAAATCGAATTTTACCGGCTCTGCGACGGCAGGCATGGCAAGCGCTGCGCTGAGCGCGCCAGCGGCAAGGGCGGCGAAGCCCCGCTTGATGATGGTCATGATTTCTTCCCTCTTGAGTGGCTGTTGACAAGGGTCTTGCGCAAGTCCTTGCACGCTCTCTTAGAGAAGGTATGTGACAGTTCTGCTGTGGCCTCTCAGGCCTGTGGACAGCCCGTCTCTTCTCCTCTCCGGCGGTTGCGCCGGCATGAAAATGTCATGCCGGCGCTCTAGGTAGCTAGGGCGGCTGCCGAGGACGTAAAGACCCTGAAGAGCTGTCATGATTACCCGGCTAAGGGATGAATGAAATGCTGGTGCCACAGCTGACGCATGTTCCACTCGCTGAGCGCCAGGCCATGCGCGACGGGCCACGCGACAGCGCCACCCATCTGCGCCTGGCTGCCGCCACACCGGCACTTGGCCAGATCGAAATCGGCGGCAAGACTTCACGCGAAAGCGCCGGCGAAACGCTCACCGTCGTGGCCTGGAACGTCGAACGGCTGCGCCATGGCGATGCTATCGCGGCCACGCTTGCCGGCCAGGCTCCCGATGTCGTGCTGCTGTCCGAGGTTGACGAAGGCATGGTGCGCTCAGGCAACGGCCATCCTTTGCGTGTTCTTGCCGACCGACTCGGCCATGCCTTCGCCTATGGTGTCGAATTCGTCGAGCTCGGCGGCGGCAACGAGGCTGAGCAGGCCGCAACCGGCACGGCCCAGAATACAGAAGGCTTCCATGGCAATGCCGTGACCAGCGCCATCCCACTACTTCGCCCTTTCCTGGTCCGCCTCGAGGCGGCTGGCGGCTGGTTCCGGCCGGAACGCGGCCAGCCGCGCATCGGCGGACGCATGGCCATCGGTGGCCAGGTGCGGATCGGTGACCGCAGGGTGACGGTGGTCTCGGTGCATCTGGAAAACCGCACAGATCCCGCCGGCCGTGCCATCCAGACCAGCCATCTCCTCGATGCCATCGACAAATACGATTCGCAGGCGCCGGTCTTGCTTGGCGGCGACTTCAACACGCTGACGTCAACCCATGAGGAGCGCAATGACGATCCCGACGCCTGGGCGGCGCGCATCGCGGCAGAGCCGGACCGGCTGATCGATGTCGAACGCCATGAACCACTGTTCGCGGTCCTCGCCGGGCGCGGTTACGACTGGAAGCCCGCCAACAAGCTCGACCTGCCCACGCAGCGACGCGAGGCCGGCGATCCCACCCCGATCGGCCACATCGACTGGTTCTTCACGCGCGGCCTTGTCGCAACGGCTCCTGCCGTTCTTCCGGCTGTGCTGGCGGACGGCAGGCCGAGCTCCGATCACGAGGCACTTGTCGTGACGGTCCGCATCGCCTGACGAGCGCGGGCGGCCGGCTTCCACCAGAAGAAATCAACCACCCCTGCTCCGGAAAAACACGCCTTCGCGCCCGCGCCCGCGCTCGGTCTGAACAGGGCCTGATCGCCCAAAGGGTATAGCGGCTTTGGGACAACGACGCCCTTTTAGAGGCTTTCGGGCTTGAGTGCGGTCTCGACCAGTCGTCTGGCATCCGGCCCCGACCATTCGGCCGGGCCATTCATATGGGCGATCAGGCAGCCTTCGCCGTCGATCAGCATGGTGACGGGAAGGCCGAGCGCCAAGCCGCGCGTCTTGAGGTCGTTGAACAGCCCCATCGTCGAATCCCTGAAATAGCCGAGCGTCTTGACGCCGGTATCGCTGAGGAACTTCTTCGGCTTCGTATCGTCACCGGCATCGACATTGACGGCGACCACCTGAAAGGCATCGCTGCCCTTTTCCTTCTGCAGTGCATCGAGCGCCGGCATTTCGGCTCGGCACGGCGCGCACCATGTCGCCCACAGGTTGAGCAGCACCGTCTTGCCGGCATGATCGGCAAGCGTCATCGGCTTGCCGTCCGGGCCATTGAAGGCGAGGCTCTTTAGGGATTGCGGCGGATCGGCCGGCAAAAGCGCGGCGACCTCCCCGGTGGCGGAGGCCGCGACCTTCTTGGCGCGGTCGCTCTTGGCCGCGCAGGCAACGTCGTCCTTGCTCTCGCCGACGGCCGCTTGTGCCGGTGCATTGTTGCCAGACCGGCTCTCGCTGACATACCGCGACCGCGCCGGCCAGCGCGCCTGCCACCAAGGCGGCGAAGATCAGGCGCGGGGCCGGGAAGAATCTATTACCGTCTGCCATTTTCTCAAAACTGCTCCGAAGCACGGGTTATAGCCATGAGCGACAAGAAGACCAGCAACCAGATGTGGGGCGGACGTTTTGCCTCGGGTCCGGCCGCGATCATGGAAGCCATCAACGCGTCGATCTCGTTCGACCGTAAACTCTATGCCCAGGACATCAAAGGCTCGATCGCCCATAGCGAGATGCTGGCGCAAACGGGCATTATTTCGGCAGCCGATCAAGAAAAAATCGCTCACGGGCTGAACACGATCCTGAAAGAGATCGAGGCCGGCACCTTCGAGTTCTCGACTCGGCTCGAAGACATCCACATGAACATCGAGGCACGCCTTGCCGATCTGATCGGCCCGGCCGCCGGCCGGCTGCACACCGCCCGCTCGCGCAACGACCAGGTGGCGGTCGATTTGAGGCTGTGGGTCAAGGACGAGTGCTTTCGCGTCGCCGAGGCGCTGAAAGGGTTGATCAAGGCGCTGCTGGAGCGGGCCGAGGAGCATGCGGCAACGGTGATGCCGGGCTTTACCCATATGCAGGCGGCACAACCGGTGACCTTCGGCCATCACTGCATGGCCTATGTCGAAATGTTTTCGCGTGACCTGTCGCGTGTGCGCGATGCGATCGAACGGATGGACGAAAGCCCGCTCGGTGCCGCAGCGCTCGCCGGCACCAGTTTCCCGATCGACCGTCACCAGACCGCCAAGGCGCTCGGCTTCCGCGAGCCGATGCGCAATTCGCTCGACAGCGTTTCGGACCGCGATTTCGCTCTCGAATTCCTCGCTCTTGCCGCGATCTGCGCCACGCATTTGTCGCGGCTGGCCGAGGAGATCATCATCTGGTCGACGCCGCAGTTCGGTTTCGTCAGGCTGTCGGACTCGTTTTCCACCGGCTCCTCGATCATGCCGCAAAAGAAGAACCCTGACGCCGCCGAACTGGTGCGCGGCAAGACCGGCCGCGTCACCGGCCATCTGGTCGGCCTGCTGACGGTGATGAAGGGCATGCCTTTGACCTATGGCAAGGACATGCAGGAAGACAAGGAATCGGCGTTCGATGCCGCCGAGACGCTCGACCTGATGCTGGCCGCGATGACCGGCATGGTCTCGGACATGACGATCAACGCAGCCGCGATGAAGAAGGCCGCCGGCTCCGGCCACGCGACAGCGACCGACCTCGCCGACTGGCTGGTGCGCACGCTCGGCCTGCCGTTCCGCGAGGCGCATCATGTCACCGGCCGGGCGGTGGCACTGGCCGAAGACAAGAAGGTGGGGCTGGAGAAGCTTTCGCTGGAGGATTTGCAGTCGATCAATCCCGGCATCACGGCGGACATATTTTCGGTGCTGGCGGTGCAGAACTCGGTCAAGAGCCGCACCAGTTTCGGCGGCACCGCGCCGTCGGAAGTGAGGAAGCAGATCCGAGCCTGGAAAAAGCGACTGGCGAAAGCGTGATGCCAGATATTGCGACCAGCAATATCCGGGGGATATTGCGACCAGCAATATCCGGGGTGCAATACGC
>NZ_RZRQ01000122.1:0-16573 GCF_003997785.1 Mesorhizobium sp. M7D.F.Ca.US.004.01.2.1
TTTTGCCAATGCTTCGGCCGCCTAATGCATGTCGCCCAAAAGGGGCCCCGGTTTTGGGAGAACGACATGCATAAAAACAAAGAGCTAAAGCGCGTCGCCTGAATCCGTTCAAACGTGACGCGCTTTAGCGGCTGTCGAACATCCAGCTGCGGTTGCGCCACATTTTCTCGCCGACCAGGCAGTCGGTGGCGGGCCTGTCCTGCGCCAATACAACTGGCGGATGCGCGGCTTCTTCCGCCGCCCATTGCGGCGAGGCCGGACCGGCGAGTTCCAGCACCAGCTTGCGGCGGATGGCTTCGGGAAACTGCGTCCAATCGTTGACCGGGATCATGAAGGCTCCCGGACCACCAATGACGCAGTCGCTGTAGTAGCGATCGAGATTATTGACGTCGTAGGCGCCGGAAAAACCGCCTCGGGTCATCAGCGGCAGACCGTTGATGACGATGCCTTGCTTGATCAGCCCATCGCGGGTGAGGTTGACCGGCGCGCCCTGGTTGTTGGGACCGTCGCCCGAAATGTCGATGACCCGCTTCGTTCCCTGGTAGCCGCTTTCGGCGAACAGGTCGTTGCCGAACTCGAGCGCGCCGGAGATCGAGGTGCGTCGCGCGCTGTTGGGCGGCTGCGCGGACAATTGCGCAACCACGCGCTCCGCATCGGTGCGGCTGGCGATCACCGTCCACGGCACAATGACACGCTGCCAGGTGGTGCCGGCCCATTCGACATAGGTGACGGCGATCTTGCCATAGGCGCCATCGGCAATGGCCTGCAGCACATTGTCGTGCGTCAAGGCGGCTGCGTAGCCGTGACGCTGGATCTCGAGCTCCTCCGGCGACATCGACAGCGAAACGTCGACGGCCAGCACCAACTCGACATCGACAGGCTCATCCGCGAGGGACACTGGCGCCAGCCAGAGCGTCAGCGCGAACGCGGCGCAGCCTGAAAGGAAATGTCTTGCGCACACAAAAGCAGACATGCCGCAAGGGTAGGCGAAAACAGCGTGTTTAAAAAGAGAAAAGCCCGGCCGATGCCAGGCTTTTGCTTCGTGCCTTTTGCGCCTGCGAGCACTCAGCTGCGCGGCTTCAAATTCTCCGGATCATAGAGCGGCTTGTAGCCGACAGCGGCCACTTCGACGGGATAGGTTTCGCCAAAATACTCGATGGTGAGCTTGCGGCCTTCCTGCGCGTACGCCCACGGCAGATAGGCAAGGCCGATGTTCTTGCCTATGGTCGGGCCGTACGCCATCGATGTGGTGAAGGACCGGCGGCCGAGTTCGTCGACCAGCGTCTCGCCGGTCTTCGGGTCCATCACCGGCATGGTACCGACGGGATAACGGGCAACGCCTTTTGAATCGACGTTTTCGGTCATCACCAGCGTACACAGCATGGCCGGCTGGTGCTCGCGGGCACGGAACTCGACATGCCTGGCCTTGCCGCAAAAGTCGTTCTCTTTGACCTTCGGACGGGCGAGATCCGCTTCGAGCAGATTGTACTCGGTCAAAAGGTCGGCGTTCTGCAGCCGCAGGCTCTTTTCCATGCGGCGCGTGTTGGCATAGGTCTCGACGCCGAAGGGCATGACGCCGGTCGAGCGCAAGGCATCCCAGACGGCCAGGCCGTCCTCGTAGCGCATGTGCAGCTCCCAGCCCTGCTCGCCGACATAGGAGATGCGGAAAGCAGTGACGTCCTTGCCGCCGATCCTGACCGGCTTGATCGCCGCGAACGGGAAGTTCTCGAGCGAAAGACCGTCCGGATTCTCGACCACCTTCTGCAAGGTCGCTCGGGCGTTCGGCCCCCAGATGCCGACGGTGACATACTTCTCGGTCACGTCGGTGATGGTGACATCAAAACCTTTGTCCTGCGCCGTGCGGCGCATGTACTGGAAGTCGCGTGGGCCGGCGTCCGCCCCGTCGATCAAACGACAGTGGTCGGCCATGCGGATGACGGTAAAGTCGGCGCGCACCATGCCTTCCTCGTCGAGGAAGTGGGTGTAGATGCCCTTGCCGATGTTGTTGTCGCCGCCGATCTTGGCCGCGCACAGCCATTCCAGCAGCGCGACATGGTCGGGACCTTCGATGTCGTACATGGCGAAATGCGACAGGTTGACGATGCCGCAATCCTCGCTCATGGCGAGATGTTCGGCATTGGAGACGCGCCAGAAATGGCGGTTGTCCCACTCGTTCTCACGCGCGGGCACCCGGTTGCCGTATTTCTCCAAGAGGTGCTCGTTGGCGGCGTAGCCATGGGCACGCTCCCAGCCGCCCAGCTCCATGAAATAGCCCCCGAGTTCCTTCTCGCGCTCCCAGAACGGCGAGCGCCGGATGTTGCGGGCTTTGGAGAAGGGTTCGCGCGGATGCACCGCCGGATTATAGACCTTCATCGCCGTCTCGGTGCAGCGATCCCAGATGAACTGCTCCTTCGTCTGGTGCGGATAGAAGCGCGCATAGTCGATGGCGTGATGATCGATCGCGGTGCGGCCGTCGGTCATCCAGTCGGCGATGAGCTTGCCCATGCCCGGGCCATCCTTGACCCAGATGGCGACGGCATACCACAGGCCTCGCACCTTCTGGCTTTCGCCCATCGACGGGCCGCCGTCGGCCGTCACCTGCAGCAAGCCGTTGAAGGAATGGCTTTCATTATAGCCGAGTTCGCCGAGGATCGGCGTCAGTTCCATGGCACGTTCGAGCGGCGCCAGGATCTGCTCCATGTCGAGATCGCGCTGCGAAGGCGAAAGCCGCGCCTGGTCCTTCTCCAAGAGGTCGCGCGGATGGCAAAGGCGCGGATTGGTCTCTTCATAATAACCCCATTCGATCTGCCCGCCCTCGGCGGTCTTGGGGTCGCCTGTGTCGCGCATATAGGCCGAGTTGCCCTGGTCGCGCAGCAGCGGCCAGCCGATCTCCTTGCCGGTGCCGGCGAACTCATTGTAGGGGCCAAAGAAGGTCAGCGGATGGTCGATCGGCATGACCGGCAGGTCTTCGCCGACCATCTCCGCGATCAGCCGGCCCCAAATGCCGGTGCAGACGACGACATAGTCTGCCTCGATGGTGCCGCGATCGGTCACCACGCCGGTGATACGGCCGTCCTTGACGACGAGCGACCTGGCCGATGTGTTGGCGAAGGATTTGAGCTTGCCCGAGGCTTCCGCCTGGTCGACCAGCTTGCCGGCGACGGTCTGCGAGCGCGGAATGACGAGACCAGCATCGGGATCCCACAGGCCGCCCTGCACCATCGTTTCTTCGATCAGCGGAAATTTTTCCTTGATCTCTGCCGGTTCGATCAGCCGGGCGCGCGTGCCAAACGCCTTGGCCGAGGCGATCTTGCGCTTGATCTCTTCCATGCGGCTGTCGTCGCCGACGCGCGCGACTTCGAGGCCGCCTATGCGCGCGTAGTGGCCCATCTTTTCGTAGAAATCGATGGAGTAGAGCGTCGTCCAGCACGACAGGAAATCATGGCTGGTCGTGTAGCAGAAGTCGGAGGCGTGCGCGGTCGAGCCGATATCGGTCGGGATGCCTGATTTGTCGATGCCGACGATATCGTCCCAGCCACGTTCGATCAGATGATGCGCGATCGATGCGCCCACAATACCGCCCAGGCCGACGATGACGACCTTCGCCTTTTTCGGAAACTCTGCCATTGCCCGCGACTCCAAAGTGATAAAGCGGGCGGACTATAGGGCCGAGCGGCAGGACGATTGAAGCCTGTTTGCGACATTGGCAAAAAGCCGAGCGACCAGACGGCCGAATGGTTCACACCGGGCGCCTTGTGCGGCTCTCTTTTCGCTGGATCAGCTCAGGCGAAGGCCCAGACGTCCTCGGCCTGGAAGCCGACCTGGTAGCCCGCCGTCTTCAGCTTGACCACGACCTGGCCGATCTCCGGGGCGGGCAGCGCGCCGACCTCGACCTTGATCATGCCGGGGCGGTAGCGCTTGAGGTCGAGCTGTTCGAAGACGATCCAGTCGGCGCCCTCGCAATCGACGAGGAAGGCGTCGATATGGGTGATGCCGTTGCGATCGAGCAGCGTCTGCAGGGTCTCGGATGGCACCTCGATGTCCCTGAGATGTGGTGCGAACTTGTTGAAATTGGTGTCGGCCTCGCCCCAGGCATTCTTGCCCGACATCAGATTGGTGTCGGTGACCGACGAGCAGCCGATGAACTCGATCGGCAGCGTGCCGGCCTCGAGTGCGGCGGCATCGAAGGTATGGACGGTGATCGTGCCCTTGGCCTTTGTCACCGCCACCGGCTCGATGACGAACCGGCTGGTGTCGGGGTAGTTAGCGCGCAGTCGTTTCTGATTGTACGGGATCGGCTCGACCAGCATGGCGCGTGCGCCAGCTATGCGGTGCAGCCACGGCGTCACATCGTCGAACAGTGCGCCGTCGCAGGCGCCGACATTGACCATCTGGAACGGTCGCCCTGCCCCACCAAAGCGCGCCTTCAGCGCCGCCTTGGCCAGGAACTTCGTGCCGCGCAGCGACGGGCCGCGATCGAGAACCCCCTTCGGAAGACCAAGCGACAGGGCAATGCGCGCCAGGCTGGATAGCGACCTCATGACTTGTCTCCGGGAATGATTTGCATGGCGGCGCGATTCTGGCCGCGAGCCACGGCTGCCCACAGCGCCATGAACGGCGTCGCCAGCAACAGGAATGGCGGGATCAGATGGGGGAAATAGATGCGGGTGTCGTGGATCGGGAAGACGGTGAACTTCGCCAGCGCACCGAGCACCAGTGCCGCAAACAGGATGCCGGCGCGGCGATCGAGGCGGAAGCCGGCGCGGGCGGCGGCAAACCAGCCGGCCAGTGCCAGCACCGACACACCGACCCAGCTGTTCAGGCTGACGGCGCGCAGCAGCGAGGTGGCGAAGGCCCTGAGATAGGCGACCACCGAGAATGGCGGCTCGAACCCGTCCATATTGTAGTGCTGTTCGATGCTGGAGAACCACAGATGTGGCCACCAGCCGGGATGATGGGCCCAGTGCGAAATGGCGAAATAGGCAACGAAGGAAGCGGCAAAACCGGCCAACGCACCCCATGCCCTCTGCCGGTACGCGACCAGCAGCACAGCAAACACAGCGAGGAAAACAATATTGTCCGGCCGCACCATGAAGGCGAGAAAGAGCAGGATCGCCGTCGCCACCTCGCGGCCGCGGACATAGGCGTAGATCCCGCCAAGCAACAGCGCTGAAGTGAGCAGATCCGGCGTCGAGGCACGAGCCGCATCGCCGAAATCAGCCATGATCAGCACCGCACCGATCAAAGGCGCCAAGGCCAGCGCTCCCTCGGAGCGCAGCCACATCAGGGCGATCGCGCCGAACAGCAGCACGGAAAACACCTGTAACAGGCGCATCGCCTCGACCGGCGACATCACCGCGCTCATCGTCGACAGAATCTCGGCATAAAGGAACTTGATCCGGTACATCCCGAGCAGAGAACGGAAGTCGGCGGCATTCTCCGTCATGTGGCTGCGGAAGCGGCTGCCATCATCGGTCAGCGCCTTGTAGTCGCTAGCTGAAACGCCTGATTTGACGGTGTTGTAGGCATAGTCGTGCAGCGCCTGGGCATCGGGATAGGTGCCTTCCTCTCCTATGGCGAGATAGGGCAGCATGTCCCAGTTGGCGTCTGGCATCACCCAGGCGGTGAACGCTGTAAAGAAGATGTAGAGCGCGAAGGCCGCCGCACCGATCGGTGCTGCCAACCGCGCATAGGTCCCCTCGCCCCACGCCAGACCGGCCGCGGTGAGCCGGTCGAGTGGGTTGTTCGGTGCGGGCGACCTGGTCAGCATTGTCGAGCTCAGCGAACTTCGTTTCTAACGGACTTGGCTTTTGACGAAATCCTTCACGATCGACACGATGCCGCGCGACAGCAGACTGTCGAAGGCATCGACGAAGCGGTCGACATGCTCGCGCTGGCAGATCAGCGGCGGTTCGAGCCGGATGACGTTGCGGTTGTACTCGGTGAAGGCGACGAGCACGTCATAATCGCGCAACAGCAGCGCGCCGACGAAGCCAGACAACGAGCCCTTCAGCTTGTCGTCGAGCACGCTGACGATCGGCCGCAGCACCATCGGCAAGGTCTGCGAGAAGTCGTGGAACTCCAGGCCGATCATAAAACCCTTGCCGCGCACATCCTTGATGATCTTCGGGTATTTTTCCCTAAGCGCCTGCAGCCGCTGCAACAGATAGTCGCCAGTGACGGCGGCATTGTCGATCAACCCCTCATCATAGAGCACGTTGAGCCCCTCGATCGCGGTGACGCAGGCTTCGCCCATGCCGCCGAAGGTCGCCATGGCATGGATCATCGCCGTCTTCGGCGTGCCATAGGCCTTCATATAGACCTCGCGCCTGGCAATCATCGCACCCACAGCCGCCTTGCCGGCGCCGAGCGACTTGGCCAGCGCGGTCACATCCGGAATGACGCCGTAATGTTCGAAGGCATAGAAGCGGCCCGAGCGGCCATAGCCGCACTGCACTTCGTCTGCGACCCACAGCACGCCGTACTGGTCGCACAGCGCGCGCAGCTTCTGCCAATATTCGGCGGGCGCCTGGATGATGCCGCCGCCGCCCTGGATGGTTTCGAGCACGATGACGCCGACCTCCGGGTCGGAGCGGAACAGGCGCTCGACCGCCTCGATGTCGGCGAACGGAATGCGGACGGTGTTATCGGCCATCTTGAAGTCGGCGCGATAAAGCTGGCCGTCGGTGATGCCCAGCACACCCTTGGTCTTGCCGTGGAAGGAATTCTCGGCATAGACGATCTTCGGCCGCTTTGGGCCGGCGGCGCGCTCGGCGAGCTTCACCGCCGCTTCCATGGCTTCCGAGCCGGACGAGCCCAAAAACACCATGTCGAGATCGCCGGGCGAGCACTTGGCGATGTTGTGCGCCAGTGCTGCCGCATATTGCGACATGAAGGCGATGGCGATTTCCTGGCGCTTCTCCTCCTGGAATTTCTTGCGTGCTTCCAGAATGCGCGGATGGTTGTGGCCGAAGGCCAGCGAACCGAAGCCACCGAAGAAATCGAGGATCTTGCGGCCGTTCTGGTCGATGTAGAACATGCCTTCGGCGCGCTCGATCTTGATCTTGTGGAAGCCGAGCAGCTTCATGAAATGCAGCTGGCCGGGGTTGAGATGCGCCTTGAACAGGTCGGTCATACGGGCGACATCCATCGCCTTGGCCTGCTCGACGCTGATCAGGTCGGGTTTGGCGATGGTGGCGGGCGACAACGACGGCGCGCTGACCATGGTGCGCACATTGGTCTGTTCGGGCTTGGCCATGACGGTCATTTCAATCTCCTGTCTGCACGCACGACCAGGATCGGGCGCTACGAAAGCTGTTTTGCGAGCCGCTATTCGGCGGGCACATGTTTGATGGCGACAGCGTGACCGGCCTTCTTGGCGCGGTACTCGCTGTAGGCGGCGATCAGCATGTCCTCGTCGCGATATTGCGGCACCCAGCCGAGCTGACGCCCGGCCTTCGACACGTCGAGCACGCACTCCTCGTCGGCGATCAGATATTGCTCCGGGTCCATGATCGGCATGTTCATCAGGTCGAGCAGGTCGAGCGTGCGCTTGACCGCCCAGCCCGGTGTCGGGATCAGGATCGATTTCGAGCCGGCGTGCCTGATCAGGTCGCCGAGCAGCTTCTTCACCGGCGGCGGGTTGAGCGAACCCAAATTATAGGCCTCATTGGGCACACCGGCTTTCCAAGCCGCGCGGGCAGCTTCCGCACAATCGAAAACAGAAATGAACTGATAGGGGTTCCTGCCCGAACCGATCATCGGCACCGGCAAACTCCAGTCGATCAGCTTGAACAGTTTTTCCAGGATGCCGAGCCGGCCGGGACCGATGATCAGCCGTGGACGGAACAGCGAGATCGACATGCCGCGCTTGCGCCATTCGGCCGCCAGCTCCTCGGTCTTCTGCTTCGACCAGCCATATTCGCCAAGCGGCGCGACCGGATGTTCTTCGGTCATCGGCTGGGTGACCGTGTGGCCGTAGATCATATCGGTCGTGTAGTGGACGAGCTTGGCTGCGCCGGCTCTGTCCATGGCCTGCATGATGTGCTCGGTGCCATGGAAATTCACCGGAAAGAAGAAATCGTGCCGCTTTGCGCGCACCTGGATCGGCGACAGCATCTTGGCCGACAGATTGTAGATCATGTCGTCGGCCTTGAGCCCAACCGAAGCGACCGACGCCGGATCGGTGACGTCGCATTGGATAAAGCGGACGCTACGGTAATGCGGCAGGTCGCTCTTGACGATGTCAGCGACGACAACCTCTTCACCATCGGCCACAAGCTTCGGGGCAAGGTGGCAGCCGACGAAACCGTCGCCGCCGAAAATCACATGTCTCATCGAACGATCTCGTTTGCTTGGATCTTGTCGGGCGTGATGGAAGCCGCCTGGTCCTCACGCTCTCGCCCGCTCTGCGCGATCAGCACCGTGCCGACGCAGATGAAGGCGATGCCGGCGATGCGCCAGCCATTGAGATCCTCGCGGAAGACGAAATAGGCGAAGATGGCGACGGCGACATAGGCGAGGCTGAGGAACGGATAGGCGAAGGAAAGCTCGACCTTGGACAGCACATAGAGATGCGAGGCCATCGAGATGACAAAGGTGCAGAGGCCCAGGAACACCCACGGGCTGAAGACGATCTGCAACAGCTTGACCAGCGGATTGACGCCCTCGAACGAGATCGGCCCGAGCGACATCATGCCTTGCTTCAGCATCAGCTGCGCGGCGGCATTGGTCATGACCGTAAAGAGAATGAAGACGATGTATTTCATGTGTTCTAAGCCACCCCTTCACGCTTCCTATTACAAACCCGCAAACATTTAGTGAAGCCACAAGAATGTTTTGAGTGAATCGTGGATTTAACGATTCGGTAACCAAGAATTACTCGAGTTTTATCTATTCCGCCGCCTCGACCACACCTCGCCGCGTGTCCAGCTTCCTTGCCGTCCGCGCCCAGAAGTCGGACATGAAGGCAGGATCGCGAAGCGCCTCCAGCCGCGGCCATTCGGGAAAGGACGAAGCGAAGATGTCGGCGCCCATGCGGGCGTCCTTGTAGGGGTTGACCGCGCCGCCCGCCTCGACCGTGATGCGATCGAGGTCCCGCAACAAGACGAGCGTCGCAGCCCCCCTGTTGGGGAAATCCAGCGTCAGCGTGTAGCCGGGGCGCGGGAACGAGAGCAGCGCCGGCGAGCGGATGGAGCCGAAGCGTTTCAGCACGGTGAGGAACGAGCCCTGCCCGGCTTGCCTTGCAGCCGCCAGCAGTGCCGGCACGGCGTCGCGCGCCGCCTCTTCCGGCACCACGCTCTGGTGCTGGAAAAGCCCTTTCGGCCCGTAAAGCCGGTTCCAGTCGCGCACGCCGTCGAGCGGAAAGAAGAAGCCCTGGTAGCCGGTCTGGCGCGGCGCCGTCGAGCGCCCCTTCTTCCACCTGTAAGCGGCGTTGAAGGTGGTCAGGAACGGCCGATTGAGCACATTGAACGGCGGCTGGACCGGCACCGAGAGATTGCCGCCGGCACGCGAGGCGGCATGCGAGCCGTGCTCGGCGTGATTGCCTGACAACAGCAACCCGCGACCGCTGTTGCGACCGCCGGCAAGCTGGTCGATCCAGGCAACGGCGTATTCATTGGCCTGATCGGCAGCCTCGGCCAGGCCGAAAAATTCGCCGAGGTCGCGAAACGGCGTCGTCTTCTCGACGATGTCGAGGGAAGGAACCCGCATCAGCCGGATCGAGGCCGACAGGATGAGACCGGTCAGCCCCATGCCACCGATCGTCGCCGCAAACAGCCGCGCATTGCCCGATGCCGAGCAGCGGTGGGTCTTTCCGTCGGACCTGAGCAGCGTGAAGGTCTCGACATGGCAGCCGAAGGTGCCGCGCCGGTGATGGTTCTTGCCATGCACGTCATTGGCGATGGCGCCGCCGAGCGTGACGAATTGGGTGCCTGGCACAACCGCCGGGAAGAAGCCGTAAGGGGCAGCGTGGGCGATGATGTCGGATAACAGCACGCCGGCATCCGCCTCGAGAACACCGGTTTCGGCGTTGAAGGAGCGGATCCGGTTCTGCGATCGCATATCGACGACCGCGCCGGCCTGGTTCTGGCAGGAATCGCCGTAGGAGCGGCCATTGCCATAGGCAAGCAAAGACGCTGGCTTCGCCTGACCGCCCTTCAGCAGCGCGATCCCCTCATCGGCACCGATGGCGCGTGGCGCCGACGGTGTGGCAAGGCCAAAGCTCGGGAACCGCTCCGTGGCCATGCCTACCAGCCCCCGATGACCAGCATCACCGCGCCGATCAGCACTACGATCTGGCTGCGCCAGTCGCGGATGATGAAGACGACCGGATCGTCATGCATCTCGTTGCGGCGTGCCAGGATCCAGACGCGCATGGTGAGATAAAGCACAATCGGCGCCAGCGGCCAGATCAGCCACGGATGCGGATAAAGCTCGCGCACCGCGACACTATCCATGTAGAGCGCCAGAACCAGCGCCGAGGAGAAGGCCGAGGCCATGCCGGCCTGGGCGACGATCTCCTGGTCTTCGGTGCGATAGCCGCGCCCGGCAATGCGCTCCCCAGGCGGAATGACGGTGGTGCGCAGTTCGACAAAGCGCTTCACCAGCGCCAGCGACAGGAAGAAGAAGATCGAGAAGGCAAGCAGCCAGAACGAGACATCGACGCCGGTCGCCGCCGCACCGGCCAGAACGCGAATGGTATAGAGACCGGCGAGCGTCAGCACGTCGACCAGCAGCATGCGCTTGAACGACAGCGAATAGGCCGTGGTGACGACCATGTAGCCGCCGAGCACAGCCAGGAATTCGGGCGGCAGAAACAGCCCCGTGCCGATGCCGATCGCCAAAAGCACCGCGATCGCGCCAAGCCCGAACGGGATCGATAGCGCACCGCTGGCGAACGGCCTGTTGCGCTTGGTGAGGTGCTTGCGGTCGAGCGCAAGGTCGAAGAAATCGTTGAGGATGTAGATGGCCGAGGCCACCGCGCTGAACGAGACGAATGCCAGCAGGCATTCCCAGATCATGTCCCAATTGAAGTATTCGTGCGAGAGCACCATCGGCACGGCGATCAGCGAGTTCTTCAGCCACTGATGCACGCGCAGCATCTTGACGATGGTCCGCAAATTCGGCTTCGGCGCCGGCATCGTCTCGGCGCCATGTGCTGCTTGCCAGCGCGCGGCATGACGGTCGGGTGCGACGACAATGGCGTTGCGCGCGGCGTCGAAGACCTGGAGATCATGGCGACTGTTGCCGGCGTAGTCGAAGCCGCCATCGCCATAGGCCGCGATCAGCGAGGCGCGCTTCCTGCCCGAGGTGAGATTGGCGAGACCGTCGGTGGCCAGCACCCGGTCGAATATGCCGAGATGGCTAGCGATTGCGTCTGCGAACTTGCGCGGCGTGCCGGTCGCCAGCACGATCTTGCGACCCTCGGCGTGCTCGGTCCGGAGGCGGCAAAGCAGCGCCTCGCGATAGGGCAGCGATGCCGGATCGATGTCGATGCGCTGCGCGATCGCCTGCTTCAGCCGCGCCGGCCCGCCGGCGGCCCAGAAAGGCACGAGGAAGATATAGAGCGGGTTCTTCTTGAGAAGGATGAACAGCCCTTCCCACAACAGGTCGGTCGCGATCAGCGTGCCATCGAGATCGACCGCAAGCGGTATTGCGTTCCTGTCCGACCGCGCATCCATGTCCGTCCTGCCCTGCCAGCGTATGATCCGGGAAACCGGAATCCCGTTGCGCGCCGCTTTTCGGCGTCTTGATGCTGGTATAGCGGGGGATGGCGTAGCGAACGTTAAAACGCCCGGTTGTAGGCGGCTGCCACCGCGGTATTTCCGGCGTCGTTGTTAAACAATCGCTACCGGAAACGATAAAAGGCCGAGCAAATTGCCCGGCCTTTCCAATCGTGCCGTCGGAATTACTTGATGCGGGCGACGCCGCCCGAGATTTCGACGGTTTCCGAACCGGTCAGGGCTTCGAGGTCGCCGTTCGGCAAGGTGACGAAACAGCCATTCGGGCAGAACTCAACCGTTTCGCCTCCGGCCAGCGCGAGGTCGGTCTTGCTGCCGCCCTCGGTCACGACCAGCGTGCGGGTCTCGGCGTCCTTGTTGACCGCGCTCGCGGCATGGGCCGAGCCGATGGCGGCGACCAGGGCGACGGCAGCGACGAGAGACTTCCACATGGTGCAATATCGGTGTTCCCACCGCCTCTGTTGCATTTCGCAAGGCATTTTCGCCTTTGCATGGGAGCTTATATGAGATGGAAGCTGAACCGCAACTGAATGCCGCATTCATGCCGCAATTGGTTTTCGGCGGGATTGCGGCCACAGATCCTGGGCCTAGTCCGGATCGGGTTTCTTGGTCTTGCGGGACTTGGCCAGTCGCTTCTTCTCCGCCTCGGCTTCGGCCTTCACCTGTTCCTGTTCGGCGAAGTCGGCCTCGATCTTGTCGTCGTCGGTCGGCCAGGCCTTGGGCTTGTGGATCTCGACGACGGCGCGCGGCGTCGAGGGAATTTCGATGTGCTCGCCGCTGAACCTTTCGAGCACGGCAAAACGGATGTCGTTTTGCGCGATGTTGCCGTTCATCACGTCGGCCAGGAACACGCGGATCTCGAACTCGAGCGCTGCTGTGCCGAAATTGGAAAACAGCACGAAGGGTTCGGGGTTCTTCAGCACCAGCGGGTGGCTGCGTGCGATCTCCAGCAGGATGGCATGAACCTGCTTGACGTCGCTGCCATAGGCGACGCCGACCTTGATGTCGACGCGGCCGAGCTTGTTGCGGTGCGTCCAGTTGCCGACGGCGTTGTTGATCAGGTTCGAATTGGGCAGAATCACCGACTGCCGCTGGAAGGTCTCGATCTCGGTGGCGCGCACGCTGATCTTCTTGACCGTTCCGCTGACATCGCCGGCGACGATCCAGTCGCCGACCTTGAACGGCCGCTCGGCCAAAAGGATCAGGCCGGAGACGAAATTGGACACCACATTCTGCAGGCCAAAACCGATACCGAGGGAAAGAGCACCGGCGACCAGAGCAAGACTGGACAGGTCGATGCCCGCCGCCGAGATGCCGACGAGGGCCGCAAGCGCGACGCCGGCATAGCCGACCGCCAGCCGGATCGAATTGCGCACCCCGGTATCGACCTTGCCGCGCGCCATCACCGAACCGTCGAGCCAGCCCTGGAACCAGCGCGTCAGGAAATAGCCGATGACGAAGACGACGATGCCCGAAAGGATGCCGGTGACCGAAATCGTCACCGAGCCGATATTGATCCCGGTTGCTAGCTTGTAGGCCCAGGCCTCGATGTCGCCAGGCTGGAAGCCCCACATCAGCAGGATCAACGGCAGGAACACCAGAACGATCATCACATTGATAGCGACGCTGACGACAAGGCCGAGCTGGTCGAGCGCGGTGTCCTCGTAGCTAGAATTGGCCGACAGCCAGCGCCCGACGGAGGTGTTGGCGAAAGCGCCCTCCTCGCCGATCGCCCGCGCCGACAGGAAGCCGATATAGGCGGTGATCAAGACGGTGCCCGTGACGACGACCTGCGAAGAGACAAACAGGCCAAGACCGATATAGCCGAGCAGTGCGGCGACTATGGTGAACAGGCCAAGCGCAAGTGATGTATATCGCAGCCACGCCGGCCACGGCCGCCAGCTTCCGTCACGCGCTTTGAAAGGCCTCAGCATCGCCATCAGGATCAGGATGACGCCGACGATGATGGTGGCGCCGAAACTGCGGGCGATGGTCAGCGAAAGCGGCGAGCCCATCTTGTCGTTAACGATCGACAGGAAATAGTTGAAGCCGATGACCACCGCCATGGCGGTCGTCAACCGCACCAGCCAGCGCGCCGGCCCCGTTTCGACCGGTATAAGGCGCCAGTTCGGCAGTCGCGGCGACAGTGCTGCATTGGTCAGCCGGTTAACGCAGAACACAACCCCGATGACGGCCGCCAGCGCATTGAGGAACAGACCAATGTCGCCCCGCAAAACATTGTAATAATTGAAAAAGAAGATGGTCGAGCCGAGAAAGGCGCCGACCGCCAGCGTCGGCAGTAATGTCGACCAGAAGGCCACCGACAGGCGGCTGAGATAGGACGGGTCTTCATTGGTGGGGTCGGCCTCGAACACGCGCCCGAACAGGCGCCTGCCGCCAACCAGCAGCACCAGTGCCAGCCCGAGCGCCACGAAGGTTGCCGCCAGGATAGCCTGGAACTTGAACTTGAAGGCGAAGCTCAGCCAGGACGACACCGCCTTGTAGAAATTGCCGAATTCATCCCTGGCGTCGGAGAACACCTGCGGGCTCAGTGCATCGGACAGCACGTAGCGCTTGGTCAAAAGGTTACGGAACAGCTCGCTGCGCATGTTGCCGATCTTGTCGATCAGCCCGCTGATGCGGATAGAGAGCGTTTGCGCCACGGCGATGACCGAGTTGATTTCCGCCTTTTCCGACACCAGCGCCTGGCGTTCGCCGCTGACGATGTCAGGCTCCGGCGGCTGGCCGGCGGCGGGCGCAGCGCCAAGCTGCTCGAGCCGGCTGTTGATCTCGCCAAGGCGTGTGCGGAAGGCCAGCGCGCTGTTCAGCGATTGGTGTGACAGTTCCTCCAACTGCAAGCGGATATCGACGAGGCTGCCGTCGTCCTCGGCGTCCTGCTGGATCTGCTTCTCGAAATTGTCGGTCTTGGTCGTCAGGCTCTGCAGGATCTTCTGCTGGTCGGCGACCAGTCCGGCAGGCGCCTGGCCAAGCCCTTGTGCCACCGCATCGAACGACGGCGGCGCCGATACGACAAGCGTGAGGATCAAAATGAGACGAAGCAATCGGAAAAGCATGACTTGTTGGCGACTCATGGACGGCAAAGGCAATTTGAAAGCCTGTCCTTGATAAAGACGGCCATATCATGGGGCAAGCCGTCGCATCGATCACTCACCCCGGCCTGATCGGCGGCTCATCCGATCATTGTCCCTGTTGATCCCTGAGCAATGCGTCGGCCAGTCGAAAGGCAATGGCGCAATATTGGCTTTGCGGATGCGGCCTGCTCTATAGTCTGCCGCATCGCCCGAACCGGATGACATCAATGGCAGAGTACTCGGCCTTTTCGCTGCTCGCGAACGCGCTCAAGGGAAACAAGGACTGGAAACCAGCCTGGCGCAAGCCGGATCCGAAGGCGTCCTATGATGTCATCATTATCGGCGGCGGCGGCCACGGTCTGGCCACCGCCTACTATCTCGCCAAGGAACATGGCATCACCAATGTCGCGGTTGTGGAAAAGGGCTGGCTCGGCTCCGGCAATGTCGGCCGCAACACCACGGCCGTGCGCTCGAACTATCTGCTGCCGGCCAACACCCGCTTCTACGAACATTCGATGAAACTGTGGGAGAACCTGTCGCACGAGCTCAACTACAACGTCATGTTCTCGCAACGCGGCTGCCTGAACCTGGCGCACACCCCGGCCCAGTTCGACGACTACGCCAGGCGCGGCAACGCCATGCGCCATCTCGGCGTCGACGCCGAACTGATGACGAAGGCTGAGATCAAACGCCTGATCCCGGCGCTCGATATCTCTGATGATGCACGCTTCCCCGTGGTCGGCGGCCTGATGCAACGGCGCGCCGGCACCGCCCGTCACGATGCGGTGGCCTGGGGCTATGCGCGCGGCGCCGATCGCCGCGGCGTCGACATCATCGAGAATTGCGAGGTCACCGGCTTCCTGCGCGACGGCGACCGCATCACCGGCGTGTCCACCTCGCGTGGCGACATCCGCGCCAAGAAGGTGGCGGTTGCGGTCGCCGGCAGCACCGGACGCGTCATGCAGCTGGCCGGCATCGAGACGATGCCGATCGAGAGCCATGTGCTGCAAGCCTTCGTCACCGAATCGCTGAAACCCTTCATCGACACGGTCGTGACCTTCGGCATGGGCCATTTCTACATGTCGCAGTCAGACAAGGGCGGTCTCATCTATGGCGGCGACATCGACGGCTACAATAGCTACGCCCAGCGCGGCAATTTGCCTGTTGTGGACGAGGTGATGAGCGAGATGCTGGCGCTGTTTCCGGGCCTTGCCCGCGTGCGCATGCTGCGCTCCTGGGGCGGTGTTTGCGATATGTCGATGGACGGCTCGCCGATCATCACCACCGGTCCCCTGCCCGGCATGTATCTCAACTGCGGCTGGTGCTATGGCGGCTTCAAGGCGACGCCGGCTTCCGGCTGGTGCTTTGCCTGGACCATCGCCAAGGACCAACCGCACGGCCTCAACGCCCCCTTCACGCTCGACCGCTTCCACCGCGGCCTGGTGATCGACGACAAGGGCCAGGGTGCAAACCCCAGGCTGCATTAGACCTTGATCCGGAAAAGTGGATGCCGGTTTTCCGATAAGATCATGGTCAAACAAGAAGAATAGAATCCAATGTTGATCACTTGCCCCTATTGCGGCCCGCGCGACGTCATCGAGTTCACCTATCAAGGTGACGGCAACCGTGAGCGTCCCGACCCCGCCTCGCAGAATTTCGAGGCGTGGAACGCTTATGTCTACGACCGGCTTAACCCGGCCGGCGATCACAACCAGATCTTGCAGCATTTCGGCGCTTTCC
>NZ_RZRQ01000123.1:0-16388 GCF_003997785.1 Mesorhizobium sp. M7D.F.Ca.US.004.01.2.1
CATCGAGATAGTCCTCGACGCACAGCATCGAGGGGGTGTTGATGGTTTCGCCCTTGAAGATGCCCTCGATCAGCTTGCCGCCCGAGGTCAGTCGGAAGATTTTCGGCAGCGGCCACGAAGGCTTGTAGGTCTCCAGCCGCTCGACGGCACGAGGCGACAGGATGAGCATGCCGTGTGCGCCCTCGCCGCCCAGCACCTTCTGCCAGGAGAAGGTGACGACATCGAGTTTTTCGAAATCGAGCCTCTGTGCGAAGGCGGCCGAAGTCGCGTCACAGATGGTCAGGCCCTTGCGGTCCGCGGGAATGAAATCGCCGTTCGGCACGCGCACGCCGGACGTGGTGCCGTTCCAGGTGAAGACCACATCGCGGTCGCAATCGATCTTTGTGAGGTCCGGCAGTTCGCCATAGCCGGCTTCGATCTTGCGCACGTCGGCGAGCTTCAATTGCTTGACCACGTCGGTGACCCAGCCGGAGCCAAAGCTCTCCCAGGCGACCATGTCGACGCCGCGCTCGCCGAGCAGCGACCACAGCGCCATCTCGACGGCGCCGGTGTCCGACGCCGGCACGATGCCGATGCGGTAACCCGCCGGGACCTGGAGAATTTCCCGCGTCAGCTCGATCGCCTGTTCGAGCTTGGCCTTGCCGATCTTGGCGCGGTGGGAACGGCCGAGCGCAGCAGCTTTCAGCGCCTCGACCGACCAGCCGGGACGTTTTGCGCAGGGACCTGAGGAAAAATTGGGGTTTGCCGGACGGAGTCCGGGCTTCGTATGCGTCGTCATCGTGGTCTATCCTTCCAGATAGTGGCCCCTCGTTGGGGAGGGGTGGCCCACTCCGGGAAATACAGAAACGGCCGGAAAAGCGCAATAGGGAAATGGATTTGTCAGCGACATCGCGGCCGGAACGAGTGGGCACACCGCCAGGATATGTCCGCAAGGGAGAGGCGAAAAGAAGGGGATTTCCCCGAAAAACGCGACAGCCCGAATGCAAAGTGCCCGCCACCTTTCGGCAACGAGCACTTTGTTGGAAGAGCGTTTGCGGCGAATCTAGAACCTTACGATGATCCCCGCAGTGCCCTTCAGCGCATGGCTGCCTTCGAAGCTGGACGAGGCCAGCGCCTCGCCAAACAGGGTATATTTGCCGCCGGCCCATTTGTAGGTGCCACCCAGGCCGAGTTCGCCGCCGAAGCGCTGTGGCTCGAACGAAAGGTCGACCCCTGAGACGGCGACCGAAGTGCCGTTGAGGAACTCGTAGGTCAGGTTGGCGATGCCATAGATATGGCTTCCGGTCGCCTGGACGTCGTAGTTCAACGCAGCACCCAGCCGGCCCTTGAGGCTGTCACGCTTGCGCAGCGACACATTTGCGCCGAACGGATCGGTGAAGGCGTCGAAATCGACCGAGGCATAGGCAAGCTGCGCCTGCGGGGTCAGCGACCAGGCGCCGTCGAGCCCAATCTTGCGTCCCGCCTCCAGGCTGAGCGCATAGCCGTTGCCATCAATGCCATCGCCGATCTTGCCGATGCCGGCGGCGTTCATGTCGCTGCGCAATGTCGCGAACTGGGCCTGTCCATCGACATAAAAGCCATTCTCGCCATACCAGGTCAGCGTGGCGCCGACGCCATAGCTGACGGTGGTGTTGCCGCCGTCGCCGAGGCTTGAGAAGATGTCGGCGTTGGCGCGTGAATATTGCGCCGTCAGCCCGGCGACCAGCCTGCCGGCCGCCGTTTCCGAAAGCTGACCGTCGATGCCCGCCTGCACCAGCGTAGTATCGACGTCATAGGAAGCATCAGCGCTGGACGCATTGGCCTCGACATGGCCGTGCGCGCCTTCGATACGGGTCCAGATGGCTTGCTGGCCCGTCTCGGCTCCGCCATCGAGCACGGTACGGCGGCGGTCACCGACGCGCTGCTCAAGCGTCGGTAGCGCAATCATCCCCAGCAGGACCTGCGGGTAATTCTGGTAGACCGGCGTCGTCGGCGCAAGGCTGGCGGCGCGCAGATACCAGTCGCCGTCAGTCGTATTGGCGAGGCCGTTCTGGAACAGCTTGTAGCTGTAGGCGCCACCGATCGCCGGGCCGTTGAGCACGAAGGCGTCGGCCGCCGAGGTGCCATCGACCTGGACGATCTTGATGCCGTCGGCTGTTGTTTGCGCACCCCGGCCGCCGACGTTGAAGACGTGCACCTGAGTTGTGCTGGTACCCAGAATGCTGTTGCCGGTGATGATCAGGAGGTCAGTCTGCGAGCTGTCGCCGGCAAGGACGGTCTCAATTTCAAGCGCGCCGCCATTGCTGGTATAGGTGCCGTCCACCATCAGCGTGCCGAAACCGTCGATGCCGGGTGCGATGACTCCGCCGAGGTGGTTGGTGGTGGCGCCGACGGTGCCATTGCCCTGCAGTCGGCCGCCCAATACATCCATGGTGCCGCCTAGCGTGCCGTTCACGGAGAGTGTGCCGCCTTCGACGCGCGAAGACCCGGCAAACAGCGAGCTGTCACCGGTGAGCATCTGCTGACCGTCGGCAAGAACGAAGCCGCCATTGCCGGCGAAGTCGCCGGAGAAGGTGTCGTTGGCTTCCGTAAGTGTCAGCGTCTGGTTGCCGAACTCGACGGTGCCCGCACCCGCAAGCCGCTTGATCGATGCCCCGTCGGCTACGCCAGAAATATCCAGCGTGCCATCGACAACCGCACGGCTCGATGCAGCGATGCTGCCCGTGCCGCTCAGCGCCAGCTTGCCTGCCGACACGGTCGTTTCGCCCGAATAGCTGTTGTCGCCGGTCAGTTCCAGCGTGCCGCCGCCGGTCTTGGTCAGGCCACCGGCACCGCTGAGAATGCCTGACGCCGTCAGCGTGGTTGCTGCCGCTGTGTCGATTTTGCCGGTTGTATTCAGCGCCATGCCACGGTTCGTGGTGAAACTGGCCGTCGTCTGCAGCGTGCCGCCGTTGAACATAAGCCCGCTTGCGGCGTCACCGAGGCTGCCATCCCCGGCAATCGACAACGTACCGCCACTCAGCGTCCAGGGCGTCAACGCCGATGTGACGCCGGTCAGCACCCAGGTGCCACTGCCGGTCTTTTCGAAGCTGCCGAAGCCACGATATTGCGCGCTGTTACCGATGGAGGCGGCGTTGAAGCTGCCGTTGCCGGCACCGCCGAGGGTGAAGCTATCGGCGGCGCTGAAGGCCTGGACATTGCCTGTTATGAGCGAGGTCGACCACAGTTCGAGCGAGTTGACCCCGCCAGTGAAGGTGATGGCATTGACCCTGCCACCGCCGGTAGTCGCGCCGCGGGAGATCGTGCCGGCATTCAGCACCGAGACGTTGGCACCTTTGATGCCGGCCCCGCCGGAGGATGCGGCGACACCAAATCCGCCAATGCCGGCTCCATTGAGGCCGGCGGCCCCGCCGGTAATCGATGCCCCGGCATTGTTGACGACCGTGCCGCCATTGATCAGCCGAATGCCTTCGCCGCCGCTGCCGCCCGCACCCGTCGGAAACCCCGCGCGCCCATCGCCCCCCTTGCCACCGAGCAACGTGCCACTGTTGGTGATCGTGCCGCCGCCGGTGACCAGGAGGGCTGCCGCGCCACCGCCGCCGCCGCCCTGGCCGGCCAGCAGGCCACCGGCGCCGCCGGTAACTGTGCCCAAGGCGTCGATCGTGACATCGGCGGAAGTGAACACGCCGACGCCACCGCCACCGCCGCCGCTGGATGAGCCGGCTGATCCGCCCGCGCCGCCTTTTACCGCGCCGCCCGCCTGCACGGTCAGATCCATCGTCGTGGACAGGCCGACGCCACCGCCGCCACCGGCGATCCCGGAGCCAAGGTTGCCGGCGCCATTGCCCCCGGAAACCGCCCCACTGACCGTTGCCAGACCAATGGCACCGGCCCCACCGTTGGTCGGACGAGTGGCGCTGACGCCGCCGAGCAATTTCGCATTGCCTCCGGCCTGGCCGTTGCCCGTCGTCAGGTCGGTCGCGCCGCCGCCGCCGCCTGTGATGGACGCACCAGCCGGGCCTTTCGTACCCTCGGCCTCGGCCGCCGTGCCGTCGACACCGCCCGCACCACCTTTGACGCCTGAGGCGGTGGAAATGCCCTGCCCGCCGTCTGCCGCATAGGCGCCTTGCGGCATTGCGACACCGCATGCCAGCAGCGCCGCGACCGAGACAGCACCAAGCAATGGCGAAGAAAAACCTCGGCGACTTAGAAAATTATAGCCATCTAATACAGAGGATATGCCCGAATCAGATTTACGATTGTTCACGAGAAAACCCCAGATTCGCCATTAAAGCTGTACATAAACCACTATGGACACATATGTACGGAATTATATATTCCGCCAGCGGTTAAAAATAGCTGACATTGTAAGGCACAGGGCCGAACGACGGCCCCACGATGACGGTGGCGCGAGCCAAGGTGGAATACGAAGCACTGGAGCCTAGCCGACGCATCCGCAAGGCCGGGCCAGGCCGGTGTTCGACGAGAGAGTTTTTTGAACGGATAGGCATGGCTACTCCCTGCCGGAAGCCGCCTTGAAGGCTCCGGATTCGATATTCAAATACGAGCCTTCCTGTCAGGGATTGCGGGGCGCATACGGCAGGCTGCCGCACAGCCTGCCCCCTCCGTCATGCCCGCCGCGCCCGGAGGGTAGCGTGGAACCGGACGAGTGACCGTAGCGCCATGTCTCATTTATCCACGCACTATGTCTCATCTCACCAGGCAAACCCCGGCTTGAGCACCAAGCCATTGAGGCGGCAGGAGAATCACGATAGCGCTACACACCGTGAACCTGCCGGCCACGGCAGTGATCCAGCCTGTCACAGCAAGTGTATTCAGCGCCTCGGCGCACATGGACGAGGCCTATCGTGCAGGAGGGATTGCTCCTCTCTACGGATCTTGTTCAATCGGACCTGCGCACCGAATATTGGCGCGAGATCACGCGGCCGTTCTTCGAGACCACGCAGCATCCGGAAGGCAGCAATGCCACACTCGAAGGCTCCTTGAAGTCGCGGGCGATAGGCTCGCTGCTGATTGGGCCGACCAGCTTCAACCAGCAGCAATATCGCCGCGACCGACGCATCGTCCTGCAAGGCGGGCTCGACCAATATCTGGTCCAGCTGTTCATCGCCGGTACGCTTGAAGGCGACTGCGACGGCCAGTCGATTTTGGTCGGTCCCGGCGACATTTGCGTTTTCGATCTCACGCGGAATTTCAAAAGCCGGGTGCATGAGGGCGCGACCATATCCATCGTGCTCCCGCGCGAGCGGGTGGACAAGGCAGCGGGTGGACGCAGCCTTCACGGCGTGGTGCTCAGGAAAGGCGCTCCCCTTACGCGGCTTCTGGCGGATTTCATCGTCAGCCTCTCGGATGTGTCGGCGGAAATGGAACGCGCCGACGCGCTGGCCATGGAGGACGCGGCAATGGAACTGCTTGCTTGCGGGCTTGCGCGCCAGCTGCCCGACGGCGCCACGAGTGATCCCGCCCTCGCCCAAGTGCTGCGCCGGCGCGTGCTGGATTTCATCGATGCCAACCTGACCGAGCCTGAGCTTGGCCCAACGCTGCTCATGCGCCGCTTCAGGGTTTCACGCGCCCATCTCTATCGGGTGTTTGCCGCCGATGGTGGCGTCGCCAGGGTCGTGAAGGAAAAGCGGCTGGATGCGGCGTGCCGCGAACTCATGCACATCGGCGGTCTGTCCCGCTCGATCATCGAGATCGCCCACGGGCTGGGCTTTTCGAGCAGCAGCCAGTTCCTGCGCGCCTTCCGTGCCCGTTTCGACATGACGCCGAGTGACGTTCGGCAGCAAAGGGAGGAACTCGCCGGTCAACGTCTCGCGCATGTGCAGGCACACTTTGCCGAATACTCACAGCAGCTTGGCTTGATGAACAGGCTGGGATGACGCACACGCGATTGCCGATCCAGCGCATTTATCGGTTCATCGCCAGACCTCCGAGACGCAGGAAGAATGCTGACCATCAGAAAAGCAAACGGCGAGCCAGAGGCTCGCCGCTACAAATGCCGTCTTCTAACACCGCTACCAGAGGTCGTATCGCAGCCCGAGCTTGACCGACTGATAGTTCACCCCCTTGTGGATGCCGAAAGCACCGCCGTCATAGGCGACATATTTCATGCCGGGTACAGCAAAGTATTCGTAGCCGAGGTCGACCGACACATTTTTTGTCACCTGATAGGAAAGCCCCGCGGCTAGGGAATAGGCAAAATCGTAGCTTGACTTCGATGTTACGGCTCCCTCGTAACCGGCCGGATCGTCGCAATTGAACTGTTGGACAGTCTGTAGGCCGCCGGCCGTGCTCGTGGTGGTTGTCGGAACGCAATCGCGCGCGCCAATCGCCCTGCTGAGTTTGCTGTACGCCAACCCGACACCGCCCCCGAGATACGGCGTGATCCCCACATAGGTACCTAGGTCGACATAGCCATTGGCCATCAGGCTATAGGCCTTGTTGTTTGCAAAGTTCGTTCCCCTGCAAGGCGGTGGCGGAGCGGCAGCGGCATTGGTCTGGCTGACAATGGTGCTGGTTGCGATGCTTGTTACCGTTGTCGTGATGGAGCCATCGCAAGTCGTCACCAGTTCATCGCCGAACTTGTTCGATGGCAGGATGCCGAAGTTTAATTCAGCCCGCAGATAGTCGTTGAAATGATAGCCCATGCCTACACTGCCATCGAACAGGGTGCTGCTCGATGAGAAGCCCGAAGCGTCTTGATGATTGTCGAAAGGATGGCTGAAGGCGTAGCCGATATCGCCGCGCAGATACCAGCCGGAACCGACCTCGACCGGGACATAGTCGGGCGCCTGGTCGACATAGATCGGCGGATCGTAGTCGGCTGCGTGCACGGGCGTCAGCGGTGCCAGGGCGAGTGCGACAAGCGCCATACGCAATGTGAGTTTCATGGTCCCCGACTCCCGAATTTGGCGCCGCAAGCATTGCAACGGCGGCCATCGTTTCAAGGAGCATTGTTAACCATAGTGGTTAAGTGCCGGTTAAGGCTAACGGAGCGTTAGCAGATTGATTTTCAAGAATTTCATCCGAAACGCACAAACGAAAACCGCCCGGTCGATGCCGGGCGGTTCGCGAATTTTCAGGCAGTGCAAGTGTTACTTCGTGTAGATCGGCTCGGGTTCGGGCTGGTAGGCCACGACCGGCGCGGCGCAACCATTGTTGCCGCCGAACTGATAGCGCAGGCCACCGCGTACTTCGTGCGTGTTGATGCCACGGTCGAAGCCGGGGCCGGAGCTGCCCACATTCCAATCGAACATGCGGCCGCCCTGGATATGGGAGAAGCGGTAGCCTGCATCGAGGATGATCTTGTCGGTTAGGCAGTAGGAAGCGCCAGCCATCAGAGCGTAGGCGAAACGCCAGCTGGATCTGCCGGGATTGGTCTCGGTAGCGCCCGGCGTCGGGTCATAGACTGTATCCCATTTGACATGCGCGCCGCCGATGCCAGCGCCGACGTAAGGCGTAATGCCATGATAGGTACCAAGATCGGCATATGCATTAGCCAGGAGCAGGAGGGCGCTCATTTTCGACGACTCAGCCGACGTGACAATGACCGGCGAACCGCCAGCCGTGCCAGTTGTCTGACCGTTGAAGTTCGACTTGAACCAGTAGTCGGCGGTCAGGTCGGTGCGGAAATGGTCGTTGATCTTGTAGCCGACGCCGGCGCCGAGCGAGAAACCGCCCTTGAGCTTGCCGAAATCGAAACTCTGGCTGCCGGGTGTGACCGTACAGTTACAGGGATCGACGGTGTAGGTCATGTAGTCGATGCCGCGCACGGTCGACTTATGATAGTCGATGTCGCCGCGGATGTACCAGCCGCCAACTTCGGCCGGCTGCTCGTAGACGGCCGGAGGCGGAGCCTCTTCGACCACCGGCTCCGGCAGGTCGGCTGCGAACAACGGTCCTGCCAAGCCCGCGAACAGTAAGGCGAGCAGGACCTTTCTTGCTGTATTGAACATGCTTGTCACCCCTGAGAAGTTCGGAACGGCCATCGCGTCCGAATGCAATTGGCTTTCAGTCGTGGATAATGAAGTGCAAAGGTTAAAAGGCGTTTAACCCTGTTGCTTAACCACGAATCTCGAAACTTCGAGGGATCGGCGCATGGTTTTCGAAATCCCGGAGCACCCGCCGGCGAACGAAAAAAGCCCGCCAGGAGGGCGGGCTTTGAACTGGTGAAGCTGTATGCGGCGACGCCCTGCCGGGCGCGCTGGGATCAGGCGGCGCTGCGCGTTTCCGAGATGATGTCAACGATGCCATTGACGACGGACTCGACCAGTTGCGGGTCGTCGCCCTCGGCCATCACACGGATCAGCGGCTCTGTACCGGAGGGCCGGATAACCAGCCGCCCGGCCTTGCCGAGGCGGTGACGGGCGTCTTCGATGGCTGCCTTGACCGGCGCTTCCTCGAGCGGCTTGCCGCCGGAAATATGGACGTTCTTCAGAAGCTGCGGCACCGGTTCGAACTTCTTCGACAATTCGCTGACCGGCCGCCCCTGCCGCTTGATGCAGGCCAGCACCTGCAGCGCCGAGACGAGGCCGTCGCCGGTGGTCGAAAAGTCAGACAGCACGATATGGCCCGATTGTTCGCCGCCGACATTCAGCCCATGCGCGCGCATATGCTCGACGACATAACGGTCGCCGACCTTGGTGCGGTGCAATTGCAGCTTCATGTCGCCGAGGAAGCGCTCGAGGCCGAGATTGGACATGACCGTCGAAACGACGACGCCGCCAGCAAGCCGCCCGCTCTGGTGCCAGGATTCGGCAATCAGCGCCATGATCTGGTCGCCATCGACGATCGCCCCGTTTTCATCGACAATGACGACGCGGTCGGCATCGCCATCGAGCGCGATGCCGATGTCGGCGCGCACTTCGTGCACCTTCTTCTGCAGGCCGGCGGGATGGGTCGAGCCGCATTCCTTGTTGATGTTGAAGCCGTTGGGCTCGACATTGATGGCGACGACTTCGGCGCCCAGTTCCCACAGCGCCTCGGGCGCCACCTTGTAGGCCGCGCCGTTGGCGCAATCGACGACGATCCTCAAGCCGGAGAGTGACATCGAGCGCGGCAAGGTGCGCTTGGCGAATTCGATATAGCGGTCATGCACGCCGTCGACGCGCTTGGCGCGGCCAAGCCCGTCGGAATCGGCGAGCGTCAGTTCGATATCCTTGTCGAGCATGCTCTCGATGCGCTCCTCGATCTCGTCGGAGAGCTTGTAGCCGTCGGGTCCGAACAGCTTGATGCCGTTGTCGTAGTAGGGGTTGTGCGAGGCCGAGATCATGACCCCGATATCGGCGCGCAGCGAACGCACCAGCATGGCAACCGCCGGCGTCGGGATCGGGCCGAGCAGGAACACGTCCATGCCGGCGGCACAGAGACCGGCGACCATGGCATTCTCGATCATATAGCCGGAAAGCCGGGTGTCCTTGCCGAGCACGACGCGGTGGCGATGGCTGCCGCGCTGGAAGGAGAGGCCGGCGGCCATGCCGACCCGCATCGCAATTTCCGCGGTCATCGGAAACTTGTTGGCGCGCCCGCGAATGCCGTCCGTGCCGAAATAATTCCCTGCCATGCTAGCCAGTTTCCTCGACGTTTCTTCCCCGGCACGTCATGCCACAATTGGCCAGGGCGCTATGATCACAGTGTGTGATTATATGTTACCAATCCTTAGAAAATCATTGTTGTGCACTGCACACAACATGGCTGCATCCTAACATGCTGAGACTGCCATGCTGCAATATACCAGTCATGCGAGCCTCTCAGCGCAGATGCACCTGGAAAATCTTGCTCTGAAGCTGGCAACGGGCAACGATTTCATCACCTTATCGGGAGAAGACGGCTTTCGGCGATATATACGCCACTTAGCATCTGGCGCAACCGATCGTTGAGCGTTATTGATTCGCCGGGACGTATCATGGGCTGCTGCAACGGAGAAACGCTATGCTCATCCACCGACTTGCCACTTTGACCGGCCTCGCCGTCGCGACCTTGTTCCTGGCCGCGCCAGCCAACGCACTGACGATGGCCGAGTGCAGCACGAAGTACAACGCCGCCAAGGATGCGGGGACACTCGCCGGGGCGACCTGGAACCAGTTCCGCAAGGCCCAGTGCGGCACCGACGCTGCGGCCACGACCGACGCCAAGCCAGCCGATACCAAGAAAGCAACCGACACCAAGAAGGCTGCCGAGACGAAACCGGCCAAGGCGGCCAAGGCAGCCGCTGCGGCGGACGACAGCACGGCCAAGGGCCTGACGGCGAAGGAATGCAGCACCAAGTACCAGGCGGCGAAGGCTGCCGGCACGCTGAACGGCATGAAGTGGAACGACTTCCGCAAGTCCGAATGCGCCGCCGGTGCATCCGCCGCTGCCGCCGCCAAGCCGGCAACCACCAAGGCTGCCGCGGCGCCCGCCGACAATGGCGGCAAGGGTCTGAGCATGGCCGAATGCAGCACCAAGTATCAGGCTGCCAAGACGGCCAACACGCTGAAAGGCATGAAGTGGAACGACTTCCGCAAGACCGAATGCGGCGCCGGCGCATCGGATGACGACACCGTGCCGGCCGCCGACGAGGCGAGCTACACCAAGGAGCCGGCGAAGCCGACGACGGCTGCGCCCAAGGGCGTCACTTTCCCCTCTGCGATCTCGGCGAAATATGCCAGCGAGACCCCCGGAAAAGGCCGCATGCATACTTGCCTTGACCAGTACTATGCCCTCAAGGACGCCAATGCGCTTGGCGGCCTGAAGTGGATCCAGAAGGGCGGCGGCTTCTACAGCCTGTGCAACGCCAAGCTGAAGAGCTGAACGACAACAATATCTGAACAAGAAAGAAGCCCGCGAGCCGCAAGGTTCGCGGGCTTTTTTCTTGGGCGACGTTCAGGACAGGCCGTTTGCAGGGAGGCGCCATCGGCAAAGCTGCCAATCTCCCTCCCCGTGGGGGAGATGCCCGGCAGGGCAGAGGGGGGCGCGAAAGATCGCTGCCTTTCTGGCTTGGGTTCCTCGCGCCTCATGAAAGGGGGAGAGTGCCTCAGCGAAGCCAAGACGGAGAGAAAAGCAAGGATAACAGTCCGAACGAAAGTCCGCCCAGCAGAAGGGCCGGCCTGAGATGTCGGCGGGACAGCGCCCCCCTCTGTCCTGCCGGACATCTCCCCACACGGGGGGAGATTGGCTGCCACGCCGGCTTTCGCCAACTTGCCAGCGTTGCAGGATGGGCGCCTGCATTGCAGTTGGGCAATTGAGGAGCAGCGCGCTGGGTCCGCGACAACTGGGCGGCCTTAAGCGAGGCAGACCGCCAGCAAGGCCTCTATAAACAAAAACGCCGCGGATCATGCCGCGGCGTTTCTAAAAATCAACCTGCTTGGTCGAACTCAGCTCGACGGCTGCGGTTCCATGCCGCCTTCGGGCTCCGGGCCCTTCTTGCGGCGGCCACCGGACTTCGGCACAGCCGAGCCGCGGCTCGGCGGCGTGTCGTCGCCAAGGTCGCGCGCGGGCTTGTGGCCGGCGATCAGCTGCTTGATCTCCTCGCCGGACAGCGTCTCGTATTCGAGCAAGCCCTGCGCCAGCGCAATCCATTCCTTCTTCTTCTTGGTCAGGATGGACTTGGCCGAGACATAGGCCTCGTCGATCAGGCGGCGCACTTCGGCATCTATGATCTGAGCCGTCTCTTCCGAAACGTTTTGCGTACGCGCCACCGAATGGCCGAGGAACACTTCTTCCTGGTTGTCGCCATAGGCGACATGACCGAGCTTGTCTGAGAAGCCCCAGCGCGTGACCATGGCGCGCGCCAGCTTGGTCGCCTGCTCGATGTCCGAGGACGCGCCCGAGGTGATGTTTTCCTTGCCGAACTTGAACTCCTCGGCGACGCGACCGCCCATCATGATGGCGAGCCGCGAGATCATGTATTTGTAGCTCATCGAATAGCGGTCGCCTTCCGGCAACTGCATGACCATGCCGAGCGCGCGGCCGCGCGGGATGATGGTGGCCTTGTGCAGCGGATCGGCCGACGGCACGTTGAGCGCGAGGATGGCGTGGCCGGCCTCGTGGTAGGCGGTGAGCTCCTTCTCGGCCTGCGTCATGGCCGACGAACGACGCTCGGCGCCCATCATGATCTTGTCCTTGGCGTCCTCGAATTCGGCCATGGTGACGAGACGCTTGTTGCGGCGCGCCGCCATCAGCGCGGATTCGTTGACGAGGTTCATCAGGTCGGCGCCGGAGAAGCCCGGCGTACCGCGCGCGATCACCTTGAGGTCGACATTGGGCGCCAGCGGCACGTTGCGCACATGCACCTTGAGGATCTTTTCGCGGCCGACGATGTCGGGGTTCGGCACCACAACCTGGCGGTCGAAGCGGCCTGGCCTGAGCAGTGCAGGATCGAGCACGTCGGGCCGGTTCGTGGCAGCGATCAGGATGATGCTTTCGTTGGATTCGAAGCCATCCATCTCGACCAGCAACTGATTCAACGTCTGCTCGCGTTCGTCATTGCCGCCGCCGAGGCCGGCGCCGCGATGACGGCCGACAGCGTCGATTTCATCGATGAAGATGATGCAGGGCGCGTTCTTCTTGGCCTGGTCGAACATGTCACGAACACGGCTTGCACCGACGCCGACGAACATCTCGACGAAGTCCGAACCGGAAATGGTGAAGAACGGCACATTGGCTTCGCCGGCAACCGAACGGGCGAGCAGCGTCTTGCCGGTTCCCGGAGGACCGACAAGCAGCACGCCGCGCGGGATCTTGCCGCCGAGCCGCTGGAACTTCTGCGGATCGCGTAGGAACTCGACGATCTCTTCCAGATCTTCCTTGGCTTCGTCGACGCCGGCAACGTCCTGGAAAGTGACGCGGCCATGCGCTTCGGTGAGCAGCTTGGCCTTGGACTTGCCGAAGCCCATGGCGCGCCCGGACCCGGACTGCATCTGGCGCATGAAGAATATCCAGACGCCAAGGATGAGGATCATCGGCAGCCACGAGATCAAGTAGCCGAACAGCGAATTGGAACCGTCTGTTTCAGGCCGCGCGTTGATGGTGACGTTCTTGTCCTGCAGCCGCGAGACCAGTGAAGGGTCGCCGGGCGAATAGGTCTGGAAGCCGCTGGCATTGTCGGTGTAGGTGCCGCTGATGCGAGCGCCTGCGATGGTCACTGTCTTGACCCGGCCCGCCGCGACATCCTGCAGGAACTGCGAATATGGCACATCGCTGGAAGCCCCCCGCGTCTGCGGCGTCTGGAACAGATTGAACAGGGCGATGAGCAGGACCGCTATGATCGCCCAAAGCGCGAGGTTGCGATAGTTCGGATTCATCAATTGTCCCGTTGGCGTCCGCCGGGCGGACACGCGTCATGAGAGGAAACTTGCGCCTAACATAGGGAGAGCGCCTCCCCTTGCCAAGCATAACAGCATGTCTGGGTTAAGCTTTCGCGCAACCATCAACCGGCACTGTGGCCGCTGAAAGGCAAGGGCGGCACCAGGGCCGCACCAATCAACCCGGCGACGACCCGCGCCGGCGCCAGATCGAAGGACGGTAGGAAGCGGGCAAAGGGCGCAACGACCGGCCGCACTTCAACCATCGCGGACGTCGTTCCATGTCCAGGCAAACCAAGGCATTCCCCGGCCTGCCACAACGCCGGCTCGGCGGCGAGCGCGGCGCGCATCAAGCTCGGCGGGGTTTTTCCTTCGCCAATCGCCAGCCGCTTCGCCGCTGTCCCGAACGGGGCGATCAACAATGCGCCGCTGCTGTCGTTCAATGTGATGCGCCGGCGGCCATCCCAGACGGTGCTGTCGGTGGCGGCAGCGGCGGCGGGCAAGCCGCGCGCCTCGCGGCGCAGGAAGATGCCGGCGCGCCGGAAATCGACAACCGTCCGCGACAATGTGGCGCAAAGAAATCCGGCCTTCAGCCGGCCGAACAGCGCCTCGCTGCGGGCTTGATCCGGCAGGAAGGCGATCCCGCCGGCCGTGGCCAGCAGGATGCGCAACGCATAGATGGTTGCCCGCTCGTCGCCGGCGCTCAACAAGCCCGGATCAAGACGAGTGAGCCCGCAGGCCGGCTGGGTCGCAAAATCGCCGATCAAGCTTGCGGCGCCAAGGCCGAGTTGACCGCGCGCACGGCTCTCATGCGCGGCCAGCGCCAGCGCATCGTCGATGCGCCGCGCACCGTCGCCGTCGGCAAGGGCTGCCCGCATGCGCGGCCGCTCGAAAGCCTCGTCGGCATTGGTTGGGTCGTCGGCCCAGCCGACATTTTGGCGGCGCAGGACATCGCGCAATGCCGCGCGCCGCATGCCAAGGAGCGGCCGCACGATCCAACTGCGCCAGTCATACAAGGTGGCCGGCGCCATGCCGGCAAGACCGCGGCCTGACAGTTCGACAAGACCTCGGCCCTCGTTCCGCGCCAACCCTTCTTCGCGCCCTTGACGCATCAGCACCGTTTCCGCCTGGTCGTCGGCGGTATGGCCGGTGAGGATCAGGCCGATGCCTTGCGCTTGTGCCGCTTCAGCCAGCAACCGGTAGCGCTCTTCCCGTGCCGCGGCGGGCAGACCCGTCGACGGCTTGGGACCCGACCATGTCACAATGCGGTGTGGAATTCCGTGTGTGGCGCACAGCTTGGCCACCGCTTGCGCCTCCGCTGCCGAACCGGACCGCAAGCCGTGATCGATCGTCACCGCCAGCAGCTTGGTTGCCGGCGCCGTGCGGTCGAGATGGTGTTTGAGAAGGAGGAGCAGGGCGGTCGAGTCGCTGCCGCCGGACACGGCCGCAACAGCGCCGCTGGTAAAATCGATATGCGAAAAAAGACTTGTCGAAAGATCCGGCTCGATGTCGAGCATAATGCCTGTCGCCCAAAAGTGGTCCCGGTTTTAGGACAACGACATGTATGACAAGGATTAGCAGGCAGCCAGAGCCTTCTCCTGCTTGACGCGTTCCTTGAGCGCACTGGAGATATCAGGGTAACGCTTGCCGACCTCGCTGAAGGTGGCGCAAGCAACGTCATGCTGCTTGAGGCCGACCAGCGACACGCCGAGCTTCAGCAACATGTCGGGAGCCTTCTTGGCCTTGGGATAATCCTTGCTGGCGGCAAGGAAAGTCTCGGCAGCGTCGCGGTACTTCTGCTGGCCAAGCAGCGACTCGCCCAGCCAGTAATGCGCGTCCGCCGCCTTCGCATCCTTGGGGAAGCGGGCAATGTGGTCGCGAAAGCCCTGCTCGGCGGTGCCATAGTCGCCCGAGAGGATGAACTGGTAGGAGTTGCGGTAGAGCTCCTCCGGGTCGTTGGTGGCGGGCAACGCCGCGACCACCGTATCGGATTTGCCGGCCTTGGCCGGGGCGCCGGTGGCTGGGGCGCTATCCTGCGCCGGCGCGGTCGCCTGCGTGTTGCCGCCGGCATCGATGACATTGCCGTTCTTGTCGACGGTGATGGTGCCGAAGGTTTTTTCCGGCGCTCCCGCACCGGGAATGACCTTGCCGGGGTCGCCATCGGGCGATTCGACGATGACGTCCTGGACCGTCTTGCCGCCTGCTGACTGATCGTTGCCGGGCGCGGCGCCGGCATCGGCCGGCGCCTTTGTTGCCGGGGCCGCTGCCACGTCGGTGTCGGTGCCGGTGGTGGCATCCGATTTCTTCTGTGCCGGCGGCTGTGCGCCTTGCGTGCCGCCGCCTTCAAGTTGCTGGAAGCGGAATTCGTTGTCTTCCTGCTGCTTGCGGATCTGCTCCTGCATCTGCAGGACCTGGAAATTGAGTTCCTCGATCTTGCCGTTCATCTGGCGCAGCTGCTCTTCCAGGCTGGTGACAGCGGCAGGATCGGACTGCACCATCTGGACCTGATCCGGCTTCTTCTTCTGGCCGAAAAGGCTGGGCAATTCGATGCTGGGCAGATGAAAGGAAAAGCCGCTGTCGGTTGGTTGCCCTGTACCGCTAGCCCCCAAGCCGCTAGCCAAGGCGGTGACGCCTGATAGGAGCAGCAGCGCAAGCGTGCCGCTCAGAACCGATCTCAAATGCATGTGCCTCTCGCCGTGATTTCGTTAGCTTGTTCGCGCCTTCCAATCAGAATGGGACCAGCCAAGCGCCCTCGGCTCATAGCAGGAGCCGAGACTTCGGCCAAATTTTGTTTCGGGCATCCGGATATGAAAAAGGCGGCCCCAGGGCCGCCTTTCACATAGATATGTTGCATTTTTGCCGCTAGACCGCCGCGCGTTCTTTTGACGCGCTGGTCGGCTGCACGATGCCTCAGGAACCGGCGCCGCTGAGCGTGGTGACCGCACGGCGATTCTGCGACCAGCAGGAGATGTCGTCGCACACCGCGACCGGACGTTCCTTGCCGTAGGAAATGGTCTTGAGACGGCTGGCCGAGACACCCTTGGCGACGAGGAAGTCGCGGGTGGCGGCAGCGCGGCGGGCGCCGAGCGCCAGATTGTATTCACG
>NZ_RZRQ01000124.1:0-16155 GCF_003997785.1 Mesorhizobium sp. M7D.F.Ca.US.004.01.2.1
CTTCCCGGTGCTGCGCCTGCGCGGCGACTATCTGGCGATCGTGACGCTGGCTTTCGGCGAGATCATCCGCCTGGTCCTCATCAACTGGCGCGAGGTCACCAACGGATCGGCCGGCATTTCCGGCATTCCCAAGGTCAGCTTCTTCGGACTGATGTCGTTCAACGTGTCAGACCCGAACTACATCGCCAAGGTGCTGCACATCGCCCAGTCGGGCGCCTACTACAAGATTTTCCTCTATTATCTGATCCTAGGCCTGTGCCTGCTCACCGCCTTCGTCACCATCAGGCTGCGGCGTCTGCCGGTCGGCCGTGCCTGGGAAGCGTTGCGTGAGGATGAGATCGCCTGCCGGTCGCTGGGCATCAATACGACGACGACCAAGCTCACGGCTTTTGCCACAGGCGCCATGTTCGGCGGCTTCGCCGGCTCTTTCTTTGCCGCGCGGCAAGGCTTCGTCAGCCCGGAATCCTTCGTCTTCCTGGAATCGGCCATCATCCTGGCGATCGTCGTGCTCGGCGGCATGGGTTCGCTGGTCGGTATCGCCGTTGCCGCGATGGTGATGATCGGCGGCACCGAGGCGCTGCGCGAACTCGACTTCCTCAAGCAGATCTTTGGGCCAGACTTCACGCCGGAACTCTACCGCATGCTTCTGTTCGGCATGGCCATGGTAATCGTCATGCTGTGGAAGCCGCGCGGCTTCGTCGGCAGTCGTGAACCAACCGCCTTCCTCAAGGAGCGAAGGGCTGTCTCAGGTTCCTTCACCAAGGAGGGCCACGGCTGATGAATGCGAGCACACCCATGAGCGAGGCCATCCTGCAGGTCGATCATCTGTCGATGAAGTTCGGCGGCCTGGTGGCCATCGGCGACCTGTCCTTCGCCGCCAGGCGCGGCGAGATCACCGCGCTGATCGGCCCCAACGGTGCCGGCAAGACCACCGTGTTCAACTGCATCACCGGCTTCTACAAGCCGTCGGAAGGCATGATCACGCTCAACCGGAACGACGGTACGAGCTATTTGCTCGAACGTCTGCCCAACCATGAGATCCCGGCGCGCGCCAAGGTAGCGCGCACCTTCCAGAACATTCGCCTGTTCTCGGGCATGACGCTGCTGGAGAACCTGCTGGTTGCCCAGCACAACAAGTTGATGAAGGCATCGGGCTATACGATCCTGGGCCTGTTCGGCTTCAGCGGTTACCGCAAGGCCTCGGCCGAATCGGTAGAGCTTGCCAAGCACTGGCTGGAGAAGGCCGACCTCGTCGATCGAGCCGACGATCCGGCCGGCGATCTGCCCTATGGCGCGCAGCGGCGTCTCGAGATCGCCCGCGCCATGTGCACGGGGCCGGAGCTTCTGTGCCTCGACGAGCCGGCGGCCGGCCTCAACCCGAAGGAATCGGCGGCGCTCAACGAACTGCTGATCGATATCAAGAAGACATCAGGCACCTCGATCCTGTTGATCGAGCATGACATGTCGGTGGTCATGCAGATCTCCGACCATGTCGTGGTGCTGGAATATGGCCGCAAGATCTCCGACGGCAGTCCGCAATCGGTACGCACCGACCCGCGCGTCATCGCCGCCTATCTTGGCGTCGACGACGAGGAAGTCGAGGCGGTCCTTACCGAAGTCGGCGACGAAGACGTCATCGAACAGCTCGATACGGGGCCAGATGCCGCGCATGGTCCGGGGACGTCGTCTTCGTATCTCGCCGGGCCTGTGACCGACACGGTCGGTCACAGTTCAGGCGAGCGGGTTACGGTGGCGAGGGGTGCGTCAAAGGCCGGTCAGGTCGACGCGAGATCGCTCGCCGCAGCAAACAAGGCTACCTCGCTGGCGGCCGAGAAGTCTGCTCCGGCGGCGAAGGCAAAGCCTGCTCCGAAAGCGGCGTCAAAGGCCACCACCGGGACGGCGGCGAAGTCGACTGCGCCGGCCAAGCCGGCAGCCAAGGCCCCTGTGGCGAAGGCCCCTGCGGCGACGGCTGGCGGAATCTCCAACCGTCTGGCGGCGCCTCGCGGCGGCAAGGCTGACAACCTGACCCGCATCAAGGGTATCGGTACGGTCAACGAGAAGAAGCTTAACGATCACGGCATCTTCCACTTCGACCAGATTGGCGCCTGGAAAAAGGCCGACGTCGAGGCCGCCGAAGCCTATCTCGCCTTTGACGGACGCATCGCGCGCGAGGAATGGGTCAAGCAGGCCAAGCTGCTCGGTCAGGGCAAGGACACGGAATTCTCGCGCCGGGTCGATGCGGGCAAAGTGGCGACCAGCCATACTTCCGGAAAGACTGCAAATGCGGCTTCGGGAAAGACTGCTGCCGCCAAGCCTGTGGCGGGCAAGCGTGGAGGGGGCAAGTGATGGCCGCGACAACGCTGCTCGATATCAAGGGCGTGCAGACCTACTACGGCAACATCCGGGCGTTGAACGGTGTCGATGTCACGGTCAAGCAGGGTGAGATCGTGGCGCTGATCGGCGCCAATGGCGCCGGCAAGTCGACGCTGATGATGACCATTTTCGGCGCGCCGCGCGCTCGAGCCGGCACCATCACCTTTGCCGGCACCGACATCACCCAGATGCCGACGCACGAGATCGCCCGCATGCGCATTGCCCAGTCGCCCGAGGGCCGGCGCATCTTTCCGCGCATGACGGTGATGGAAAACCTGCAGATGGGCGCCAGCCTCGACAACCTCAAGCACTATGACGAGGACGTCGAGAAGGTGTTCACGCTGTTTCCGCGGCTGAAGGAGCGTATCGCCCAGCGCGGCGGCACGCTGTCGGGCGGCGAGCAGCAGATGCTGTCGATCGGACGTGCGCTGATGGCGCGGCCGAAGCTGCTTTTGCTCGACGAACCGTCGCTGGGTCTGGCGCCGCTGATCGTCAAGCAGATCTTCGACGCCATCCGCGAACTGAACCGCACGCAGGGGCTGACCGTGTTCCTGGTCGAGCAGAACGCCTTCGGCGCGCTCAAGCTCGCCACGCGCGGCTATGTCATGGTCAACGGCAATGTGACGATGAGCGGCACCGGCAAGGAGCTGCTCGCCAATCCGGAAGTGCGCGCCGCCTATCTTGAAGGCGGACATCACTGAGTTTGGAGCGGAATGTGTGCATGCGGTATTCCGTTCCAAGTTGTTTGTTTGTCGCATGATCTTTGTCCGAAAAGTCTGCAACTTTTCGGGATCATGCTAAGGAGACTTCACCATGCAGGGCATTCTCTACGAGGAGCCGTCGATCTGGCAGTTCTTCTTCGTCACCTGTCTGCTCGGCGGCTGGGCGGCCTGGATGACCGGCAAGGCCAGCGCCCAGACATGGCGCAGCTTCATCCACCTGTTCGCCTACATGCTGGGTCTCGGCATCGGCATCCGCTTCATCCATCACGCGCTGTTCGGCGGCACGATGTTCTCGCTGCACTACTACATCGTCGACACCATCGTGCTGATGATCCTCGGCTTCATCGGCTATCAATACACGCGCACCAACCAGATGGTGACACAGTATAATTGGCTCTACGAAAGAGCTTCAATCTTGAGCTGGAAACCGAAAGGTTGACGTTCATCATTAACGCCGCCTCGGAATTGAATCGGCGTGACAAGTGCCTGAAAATCGGCAAACTATGCTTTCTGCGATAAGGGTGGGCATCGCATGAAAGCTTCATCCACGCCCACTCCGTAAATGGGAGCGTTTAAATGAAAAAGTCACTTTTGTCCGCCGTCGCCCTGACCGCGCTTGTCGCGTTCGGTGGCGCCGCGTGGGCTGACGTCATGGTCGGCGTTGCCGGCCCGATCACCGGTCCGAACGCCGCCTTCGGCGCACAGCTTCAGAAGGGTGCGGAAGCGGCTGTCGCCGACATCAATGCCAAGGGCGGCATCAACGGCGAGCAGATCAAGCTCGAAGTCGGCGACGACGTCTCCGATCCGAAGCAGGGCATCTCGGTCGCCAACAAGTTCGTCGGCGACGGCGTCAAGTTCGTGGTCGGCCACTTCAACTCGGGCGTCTCGATCCCGGCATCGGAAGTCTATGCGGAAAACGGCATCGTCGAAGTGACGCCGGCCGCGACCAACCCTCAGTTCACCGAACGTGGCCTGTGGAACGTGTTCCGCACCTGCGGACGCGATGACCAGCAGGGCAGCATCGCCGGCGCTTATCTCGCCGCGAACTTCAAGGACGCCAAGATCGCCGTCGTTCACGACAAGACCACCTACGGCCAGGGCCTTGCCGACGAGACCAAGAAGGCGATGAACGCCAAGGGCCTGACGGAAGTCATGTATGAAGGCATCAATGTCGGCGACAAGGACTTCTCGGCACTGATCGCCAAGATGAAGGAAGCCGGCGTTACCATCATCTATTGGGGCGGCCTGCACACCGAAGCCGGCCTGATCATTCGTCAGGCGGCCGACCAGGGCCTCAAGGCGACGCTGGTTTCCGGCGACGGCATCGTGTCGAACGAGCTGGCTTCGATCGCGGGCGACGCGGTTGCGGGCACGCTCAACACGTTCGGCCCGGATCCGCGCCTGATCCCCGCCAACAAGGAACTCGTCGAGAAGTTCCGCGCGCAGGGCTTCGAGCCGGAAGCCTATACGCTCTACGCTTACGCCGCCGTGCAGGCGATCTCGGAAGCAGCGACCGCTGCCAAGTCGAACGACCCGCAGGCAGTTGCCAAGGCGCTGCATGAAAACGGCCCCTTCAAGACCGTGCTCGGCGACCTGTCCTATGACGCCAAGGGCGACCCGACGCTGCCCGGCTACGTCATCTACGAATGGAAGAAGGGCGACGACGGCAAGTACACCTACATCCAGAAGATGTAAGCTCGTCAGTCTCCAGATTTTACAGATGCCCGGCGCCTCGCGCCGGGCATTTTTCTTTTGAGCCGCGTTTGCTTCCGCAGGAGCGGGCGATCGATACAGCCAGGCCTTTAGCCGGGGAATGATCGTGCGTTGACCGCAATGCCAGCGTTTCTCTTTGCGCGTCGGGATGAATGCGAAGGGGTTTGGCGCAAAGATTCTATTTCAATCGGTTTAAACGCGCGTCAATTTTGTTTGCACTGCAGCATTTTCACGCTAATCATTGCGCCGATTTCTCTTCCTTCCGTTGCTGGAGCCCAGTCCTTGGCCATCACGAAGATCCTCGTCGCCAACCGGTCCGAAATCGCCATTCGCGTCTTTCGCGCGGCCAACGAACTCGGCCTCAAAACCGTGGCGATCTGGGCAGAGGAGGACAAGTACTCCCTGCACCGCTTCAAGGCCGACGAGAGCTACCAGGTCGGACGCGGGCCGCATCTGACCCGGGACATGGGACCGATCGAAAGCTATCTGTCGATCGAGGAGGTGATCCGAGTCGCCAGGCTTTCGGGCGCCGATGCCATTCATCCCGGCTACGGGCTGTTGTCGGAAAGCCCCGAATTCGCCGACGCCTGTGCCGAGGCCGGCATCACCTTCATCGGGCCGAAGCCGGACACGATGCGGCGGCTCGGCAACAAGGTCGCCGCGCGCAATCTCGCCATCGAAGTCGGCGTGCCGGTGATCCCCGCCACCGATCCGTTGCCGGACGACATGGATGCGGTCAAGAAACTGGCCAAGGAGATCGGCTATCCGGTGATGTTGAAGGCATCATGGGGCGGCGGCGGCCGCGGCATGCGCGCCATCCGCGCCGAAGCCGACCTTGCCCGTGAAGTCACGGAAGGCAAGCGCGAGGCGAAAGCCGCTTTCGGCAAGGACGAGGTCTATCTCGAAAAGCTGATCGAGCGCGCCCGCCATGTCGAGGTGCAGGTGCTTGGCGACACGCATGGCAATGCCGTGCACCTGTTCGAGCGCGACTGCTCGATCCAGCGCCGCAACCAGAAGGTCGTCGAGCGGGCGCCGGCGCCCTATCTCGAAATGTCGCAGCGCGAGGAGCTCTGCGGCCATGCGCTGAAGATCGCCCGCGAGACCAGCTATATCGGCGCCGGCACGGTCGAGTTCCTGCAGGACGCAGACACCGGCAAATTCTACTTCATCGAGGTCAACCCGCGCATCCAGGTCGAGCACACCGTCACCGAGCAGGTGACCGGCATCGACATCGTCAAGGCGCAGATACATATCCTCGACGGCTTTGCCATCGGCACGCCGGAATCGGGCGTGCCGGCACAGAAGGACATAAGGCTGAACGGCCACGCCTTGCAGTGCCGCATCACCACCGAAGATCCTGAGCACAATTTCATCCCGGATTACGGCCGCATCACCGCCTATCGCGGCGCCACCGGTTTCGGCATCCGCCTCGACGGCGGCACCGCCTATTCGGGCGCGGTCATCACCCGCTTCTACGATCCGCTGCTGGAGAAGGTGACGGCATGGGCGCCGACGCCGGCCGAGACCATCGCCCGCATGAACCGGGCGTTGCGCGAATTCCGCATCCGCGGCGTCGCCACCAATTTGACCTTCCTCGAAGCGATCATCAACCATCCGAGCTTCGCAGACAATTCCTACACGACCAAGTTCATCGACACGACGCCGGAGCTGTTCCAGCAGGTCAAGCGGCAGGACCGTGCGACCAAGCTCATCAACTACCTGGCCGACGTGTCGGTCAACGGTCATCCCGAGACGCGCGGCCGGCCGCAGCCGAAGGCCGATGCGGCCGCACCCGTGGTGCCCTACCTCAACGGCAATGTGCCCGGCGGAAGCAAGCAGAAGCTCGATGTGCTCGGACCGGAGAAATTCGCCGCCTGGATGCGCGATCAGAAAGAGGTGCTGGTCACCGACACGACGATGCGCGACGGCCATCAATCGCTGCTGGCGACGCGCATGCGCACGCATGACATTGCCGGCATCGCCGGCACCTATGCGCGTGCCCTGCCGCAGCTTCTGTCGCTCGAATGCTGGGGCGGCGCCACCTTCGACGTCGCCATGCGCTTCCTCACCGAGGATCCATGGGAGCGGCTGTCGCTGGTGCGCGAGGCCGCGCCCAATCTCCTGCTGCAGATGCTGCTGCGCGGCGCCAACGGTGTCGGCTACACCAACTATCCCGACAATGTCGTGCAGCATTTCGTCAAGCAGGCAGCTGCCGGCGGCATCGACCTGTTCCGGGTGTTCGACTGCCTGAACTGGGTCGAGAACATGCGCGTCGCCATGGATGCGGTCGGCGCCGAGGGCAAGCTGATCGAGGCGGCGATCTGCTACACCGGCGATATCCTCGATCCGGCGCGGGCGAAGTACGACCTCAAATACTATGTCGGCCTGGCCAGGGAATTGCAGGCGGCCGGCGCCCACATCATCGCCGTCAAGGACATGGCCGGGCTGTTGAAGCCAGCGGCGGCACGCGTGCTGTTCAAGGCGCTGCGCGAAGCGACCGACCTGCCGATCCATTTCCACACCCACGACACGTCAGGCCTGTCGGCGGCGACGGTGCTGGCGGCGGTCGACAGTGGCGTCGATGCCATCGACGCGGCGATGGATTCGCTGTCGGGCAACACCTCGCAGCCATGTCTCGGCTCTATCGTCGAGGCACTGAAGGGCACCGAACGCGACCCGGGCCTCGACCCGCAATGGATCCGCAACATCTCGTTTTACTGGGAGGCGGTGCGCAACCAGTACGCCGCCTTCGAAAGCGACCTCAAGGGGCCCGCGTCGGAAGTCTATCTGCACGAAATGCCGGGCGGGCAGTTCACCAACCTCAAGGAGCAGGCGCGTTCGCTCGGGCTGGAAACGCGCTGGCACGAAGTGGCGCAGACCTATCACGACGTCAACCTGATGTTCGGCGACATCGTCAAGGTGACGCCGTCGTCCAAGGTCGTCGGTGACATGGCGTTGATGATGGTCAGCCAGGACCTGACCGTCGCCGATGTCGAAAATCCCGACAGGGATATCGCCTTCCCGGACTCGGTCGTCTCGATGCTGCGCGGCGATCTCGGCCAGTCGCCAGGCGGTTGGCCGGCGGCGCTGCAGAAGAAGGCGCTGAAGGGCGACAAGCCGATCACGGTGCGGCCCGGTTCGCTGCTCAAGCCGGCCGACCTCAAGGCCAGCCGCAAGGAGATCGAGGAGAAGCTCGAGCGCAAGCTTTCGGAGTTCGAATTCGCCTCGTGGCTAATGTATCCGAAGGTGTTCACGGATTTCGCCGGCGCGCAGGAGACCTACGGGCCGGTCAGCGTCCTGCCGACGCCGACCTATTTCTACGGTATGAGGCCGGAAGACGAGATCTTCGTCGACATCGAGAAGGGCAAGACGCTGGTGGTGCGCTGCCTTGCAATCGGCGATGTCGATGAGAAGGGCATGGTCACCGTGTTCTTCGAGCTCAATGGCCAGCCGCGCCGCGTGAAAGTGCCCGACAGGGCGCATGGCGCGTCCGCCGCCAAGGCCCGCCGCAAGGCCGAGCCTGGCAACGAGGCGCATGTCGGCGCACCCATGCCGGGCGTCGTCTCGGCGCTTTCAGTGGCTGCCGGCCAGGCTGTGAAGGCCGGCGACGTGCTGCTTTCCATCGAAGCGATGAAGATGGAGACGGCGCTGCATGCCGAGCGCGACGGCACGGTCGCCGAGGTGCTGGTCAAGGCCGGCGACCAGATCGATGCCAAGGATTTGTTGATCGCCTTCAGCTAGGGCATGTCGATATTCAGGTGAGGCCGGCCTGCGAATAGCGGCTTCCTGCGCTTCCGGTGCTCACGTACTTTAAGTACGCTCCGCTCCGGTTCTCGGAAGCCACCATTCTCGGCTCGGCCTGACCTGAATCTCGACATGCCCAGGTCCATGTCGGCGAGATGGCTGTCGGCTTCTGTCGGCAGCCCTTGGCTAGCTGTTCGATAACGGCTTGACCCGCCGCCCCCGGTCGGGCATCGAGCCCGCTCAATTCGCCGCTGCATGCATTCCGAGTCGCGGCGCAGAACCGATTTTTTTGGAGAAAAACATGGCCGACGATATCACCGAGACCAGCCAGACTGTTGCCGCCGGCCAGCTGCGTGCCTTCATCGAGCGCATAGAGCGGCTCGAGGAAGAGAAGAAGACCATTTCCGACGATATCAAGGAAGTGTTCGCCGAGGCCAAGGGCACCGGCTTCGACACCAAGGCGATGCGCACGATCATCCGGCTGCGCAAGAAGGACCAGGCCGAGCGGCAGGAAGAGGAAACCATCCTCGATCTGTACAAGGCCGCACTCGGCATGGTGTAAGACTAGCCGGCCCCGGCACCGACGCGGTTGCCGGAGATACGGTTTGAGCCATGAGCGAATTCGACTTCGGTGCCCGTCGCGCCTCTGAGTTCCGCCAGCGCGGCTTCTGGACGCTGTTCGCTGAGCGGCATTCGGAAGAAAGGGCTCTGATGGCGAGGCGCGGACCCTGGTTCTGGCAGCGCGGGCTGCCCGACTTCGCATTGGTCCTTTCCATGTATGTCGCGCCGGCGCAGAACCATGTCGGCGTCTTCTTTGGCCGCAACGAGAAGTTCGGCGCCACGCAAGCCTGGTCGCGGTTGAAACCGTTCCAACCGGCGATCGAAGCCAGGCTGGAGCTCAGGCCCGAACAGAGTTGCGAGGGCCTCGGCATCAATTCGATGTGGCGGGTGAACTGTTATGCCGAGGACAATTGGCCAGCGATGACCGACTGGCTGGTGACCGAATGCTCGCGCATCGAACGTGCGGTGACCGAGGTTCTTGGCAATGCCGGCGACGGCGGTTCGTGAATCCGATGGCCTGCCGCTCTATCTCTTTGTTTTGACACAATTCCCAAGGGAAAGCGCTATGCGCTTCTCCCGGGAAGACCGCTTCACACTTTTCCTGGAATTGCTCTAATTTGGCTTCTGGGTGTCCCGGCCGATCTCGTCCAGATGGTGCTGCAGCGTCAGTTGGTCGAGCGTGTCCACCGGCAGATTGACGAACAGCGAGATGCGATTGTTGAGCATGCGATAGGCATCGGCGAAGGCGAGATGCATTTCGGCGTCGGTGCCGTGGGCCTTGGCCGGGTCCGGTATCGCCCACAGTGCCGTCATCGGATGGCCTGGCCATATGGGACAGGCCTCGTTCGCGGTGTTGTCGCAGACGGTGAAGACAAAGTTCATTTGCGGCGCATCGGCCGCGGCGAATTCGTCCCAGCTTTTCGAGCGGGCGAAGCCAGTGTCGAAGTTGAGAGTTTCCAGCAGTTGAAGTGCGTGGGGATTGACAGTGCCCTTCGGCTGCGAACCAGCGGAAAAGGCCTTGAACTTGCCGGCGCCGATCCGGTTGAGGATCGCTTCCCCCATAATGGATCGCGCCGAATTGGCGTTGCACAGAAACAGCACATTGTAGAAATTGTCGCTCATCTCAAGACCTCCCTGGCAGGCGACTGGATGATTGGGCGACAAATTCCATCGGGACGTCGCCGCTTGGCAAAGTGTATCGACAAGGGCGGCGTAGAAAGGTTTCGCGACCGTTTGATGACAACGGGTCGGATCATCTGGCGATACAGGTCCATCATCGCCTGGCGTTGACAGTTTGCTGCGTTTGAAATCTCTGCGGCAGCCGAGGAGAAGGTCGCGTCGATGAGTGTTTCAAAACGTCCCGAAGACGAAAGCGACACCGCAAGCCGGAGCTTTTTTCGCGCGCGCTGGCAAGGCCTGGTGCCGCTCGACCGGCTGTTCTGGCGCGACCTTGTTCTTGTCGGCACGGCGTTCAACGTCGCATCTTTGGTGGCCGCGATCATCCTGCTCGGACTGAAGCTGCCGCTCGCGGTGGTTCTGGCGGTGCATTTCGCGCCGGTGCCCTACAACATCTTTCTGACCTTTGCCGTATGGCGAACCACGGAAAAGGTCAGTGGCGCCAAGGCCTCGCTGATGACGCTCGGCGCCACATTATGGCTAATCTTGACGGTCGTGGTCTGAGAGCGCGGACACGGGTGCCCATCGCGTTCGCCGGGTTTCCCGCCTGGGCAATGAAAAGGGCAGCCGCAGCTGCCAATCGAATTTTGGCTCAAGCCGCCGGCTCGAATTTCAGTGCCACGCCGTTGATGCAATAGCGCAGGCCGGTCGGCGGCGGGCCGTCCTCGAAGACGTGGCCGAGATGGCTGCCGCAGCTGGCGCAATGGCATTCGGTGCGGACCATGCCGTAGCTGCGGTCGACGGTGTTTTCGACCGAACCCGGCACCGGATCGTTGAAGCTCGGCCAGCCGGTACCGCTCTCGAACTTCAGCTTGGATTCAAACAAGGGCTGGTCGCAGCCGACGCAGGAAAATGTGCCGGCGCGCTTCTCGTAGAGCAAAGCGCAGCTTCCCGGCCGCTCGGTGCCGTGGCCACGCATGACCGCATATTGCTCCGGCGTCAGCCGGGCGCGCCATTCGGCGTCGGTGCGGGTTACGGGGTAGGTGTGGGTGTCCATTTGATCTCCTCAGCCTTGCCGGCTCGTTGTTGATTTCAACCTCATATTCGCACCAAGATAGGCATTTGTTACGGCATTGCCCGCATTTTCGATCGGGTTGTCATGCGATTGCCGCGAGATAGCGATCGACTGAGGCAGACAAGGCCGGTTTTGCCCCGCCGATGATGTTCTGGTCCCACCATGCGCCAAATATGTCATCGAACGCGAATGGCTCCAGCGCGGCGGCGATGCGGCGTATCGCGGCTGCGTTGAGCGGGATCTGGTTCGGGTAGCTGTACATGAAGCTGACATGGCGACGCGTCGGCGTTACTTGCAGGATGTCGCCGGACATGAGGGCGTTGCCGCCATCGCGCTTCCAATGCAGCACCTGGCCACCGGCAAAGTGGCCGCCACAGCGGATGAGCGTCAGCGAAGGGTTTATGGCCAGCGTCTCGCCCTCCCAACTAACGATCGCCTTGTGCGGCCGCATGATCCACTGGCGGTCGTCGGCGTGGAGATAGATCGGCACGCCGTCAAACGCCTCGCTCCACTCGACCATCACCGAATAATAGTGGCAGTGTGAGATGGCGATCGCCGCCAGGCCACCGCGGCGGTTGATCTCGGTCACCGCCTCGTCGCTGACCATCGAGATGCAATCCCACAGCACATTGCCGTGCGGCGTCTGCGCCAGCAGCGCCCGCTGGCCGATGGCGAAGCGCGGCTCGATGCCGAAGGCGAGTACGCCGGCGTCGTCCTTCATCACAAGCTGGTGCTCGCCAGCGAGTTCCTGCGGCGTGATCCAGGCCTGCCCCTCCCAGCGCACATATTGGCGCTCGTCCTCGCAGATCGGACAGTGTTCCGGCGGCGTCTCTGTTGCCGCGAACTGGACGCCGCATTGCAGGCAGAGAAAGCAGGTTTCTTGCCGGTCCATTCAATGCTTCCTCGAAAGCTGCTTCGTCGCGCTTTCCAGCCCGGCCAAAGTCAGCGGAAACATGCGGCCGCCGAAGATGTCGCGGATCATCGCGATCGAGTGGGTAAAGCTCCAATTCCCGGGGTTTTCGGGGTTGAGCCATACCGCGTTCGGCCATTGCTGCAGCAGGCGGCCGAGCCAGACGCTGCCTGCCTCCGGATTCCAGTGTTCGACCGAGCCGCCGGGGTGCGCGATCTCGTATGGGCTCATCGAGGCGTCGCCGACGACGATCACCTTGTAGTCCGGCCCATATTTGTGGAGCAGGTCGAAGGTGGGGATTGTCGCGGCATGGCGGCGGCGATTGTCCTTCCACACGCCCTCATAGAGGCAGTTGTGGAAATAGAAATATTCAAGCTGGCGGAATTCGGCTCGCGCAGCCGAAAATAGCTCCTCGACACTCTTGATATGGTCGTCCATCGAGCCGCCGACATCGAAGAACATCAGAAGCTTCACCGCATTGCGCCGTTCGGGCCGCGTCTGCACGTCGAGATAGCCATGTTCGGCCGTGGCGTGGATGGTGCCGGGCAAGTCGAACTCCTCCTCGGCGCCCTCGCGCACCCAGCGGCGCAGACGCTTCAGCGCGATCTTGATGTTACGCGTGCCGAGCTCGACCGCATCGTCGAAATTCCTGAACTCGCGCTTGTCCCACACTTTTACCGCGCGGCGGTTGCGGCTTTCATGCTGGCCGATGCGCACCCCTTCGGGATTGTAGCCATAGGCGCCGAAGGGCGAGGTGCCGCCGGTGCCGATCCATTTCGAGCCGCCCTGGTGACGGCCCTTCTGCTCCTCCAGCCGCTGCTTCAAGGTCTCCATCAGTTTTTCGAAACCACCGAGCGCTTCGACCAGCTTTTTCTCCTCGTCGGTCAGGTGCTTTTCGGCGAGGCGGCGCAACCATTCCTCGGGGATGTTGGTGACATCGACGGCATCCGGCCCGCCCAGCGCTTCAATGCCCTTGAAGACATGCGCAAACACCTGGTCGAAGCGGTCGATATGGCGCTCGTCCTTCACCAGCGCCGCACGGGCGAGGTAGTAAAAACCTTCGACATCATAGTCGACCAGCCCGGCTTCCAGCCCCTCCAGTAGCGACAGATATTCCCGCAGCGAGACGGGAACACGCGCTGCCTTCAGTTCAAGGAAGAAGGGGATGAACATGGCCAGTTACAGCAGATCATACTCGATGAAGCCGGTCCTGCGCGCCACATGGTCGTAGAGCTTGCGCGCGGTGGTGTTGGTCTCGTGCGTCATCCAGTAGACGTTCTTGACGCCGATTTTTGCGGCTTCCTCTTTTACAGCCTTGATCAGTGCTGCACCAATGCCCTTGCCGCGCACATCCGGGTCGGCGAACAGGTCCTGAAGATAGCAGTTGTTGTGCTCCGACCAGCCGGAGCGATGGTAGAGATAGTGGGTGAGGCCGACCGCCTTGCCGTCGAGCGTGGCGATGAAACCCTTGGGCTCGAACTCGCCCGCCGTGAACAGCCGCTTCCAGGTGACGGCGTAGACCTCTTCCGGCAGCTTCGTCTCATAGAAGGTGAGATAATCGGTCCACAGCCGCCGCCAGTCGGCGTGGTCGGACCGCGCGAGCGGGCGGACGGTGATCTCGGTCATTTCATTCCTCCGAAGTTTGGAGCCCGATCCGATAGAATCGGATCGGGACACCTGTGCCTATCCTGTCGGCAAATTGGACTCGCGAAAAGCGGTTGCGAGCATCTTCAGCGCCTCTCGTGCCCGTGGCGCCAAAGCGCGCGCATGCAGAACAATCTCGGAAGGGGGAATTGGTGGCAGGCTGAATTTGCGGCCAACCTCGATCAAACCGGGAGGGGCGACACGGTAAGCGAGGGCGGATAGAGCAAAACCGGCCGATACCGCGATGTTGACGGCCGCGCCGCCACCGCCGACGAAAGCCTCATTCCAGGCAATGCCTGCTTTATCAAGCGCCTCGACCGCTCTCACGCGGTCGGGGCAGTTGCATACGGTGCTTAAAAGCGCCAGGCGCAAGGGCGTCCCGGGTCGCCATTCGAAGGCGGGGGCGGCGAACCAGCCATAATGGGTGCGCGACAAGGCCTCGCCCCGGCGACCGTCGCTCTCCCGGTGCACAATGACCGCATCGAGTTCGCCGCGATCGAAAGCATCCTCCAGCAAGGAGCTGGTATCGATCCTTATGTTGAGCGCGAGCGACGGATCGTGGGCATGAAGCTGGGCTATCAGGATGGAAAGCTCGGGCCCCGCGACATGGTCGACAAAGCCGAGGGCAAGCCGGCACGGCGCCTCGGAAAACTCCGTGATGGCGCGTTCGTGGGCGGCAAGGAATTCGCGCGCCGCTGGAAGAAAGATCGCTCCTCTCGCTGACAGGCTCACGCGGCGCGGGGTTCGTTCGATCAAACGTGCGCCGAGCTTTTCTTCAAGCCGGCGCAGCTTGACGCTGATCGTCGCCTGGGTACTGCCCAGCGCCGCCGCCGCCCGGGTGAAGCTCTGCAGATCGGCCACCATGACGAAGGTCCGCACGGCGTCGACATCAAGACTGGTCATCTCGAGTATTCCATTTTGTCATCTCTGAAATAGAGATGCATAGCCTTTTTTCATGATCAGGGGTGGTCTATCTCATCGACGGCAGTTTGAAAAGCATTGCCTGCAACTCCGATAGAAAGTGATCGATATGAGGTTTCAAATTGAGCGAAACACCGTTGCGCTTGTGGGGGCCTGCCTTGCCTCGCTGCTGTTCGGTCTCGAAATCTCCAGCGTACCGGTGATCCTTCCGAAACTGGAAAGCGTGCTCGCCGCCGATTTCAAGGATTTGCAGTGGATCATGAATGCCTACACCATTGCCTGCACCACGGTGTTGATGGCGACGGGGACGCTGGCCGACCGTTTCGGCCGCAAACGGGTGATGGTCATCACCACCATGGCCTTCGGCTTTGCCTCTTTGCTGTGCGGCCTCGCACCGAGCGCTCCAATTCTGATCATTGCCCGCTTTTTGCAAGGGCTCGCGGGTGGAGCGATGTTCACCTGCAGCGTGGCCGTGCTGTCCCATCAGTTTCAGGATGGGGGTGAACGCGGCAAGGCTTTCGTTGCCTGGAGCGTCGTCTCGGGCATCGGGCTTGGTTTCGGGCCCGCTATTGGCGGATTGATCGTGGCGTTCTCCAGTTGGCAATGGGTGTTCCTCATCCATGTGCCGCTGGCGATCCTTGCTCTGGTCTTCATCGGCAGAGGTGTCACTGAATCACGCGATCACAACGCCCAGAGGCTTGATCGGGCCGGCATCCTGACGCTCTCGTTCGCGGTGTTCGGCTTCTCTTATCTGATCACGCAAGGCGCCGATCTCGAGTCCGGCGCCCGCATCGGCGTGACTGTCGCGGCCGTCCTGTCCTTCATCGCGTTCCTTTTTGCCGAGAAGATCAGTCCCTATCCGATGTTCGATTTCTCCGTCTTCCGCATCCGCCAGTTTTCGGGAGCGATCATGGGCGGCATTGGCATGAATTTCAGCTACTGGCCGTTCATCATCTATCTGCCGATCTATTTTTCGGGTGTTCTGGGCTATGACAGCACAACGACCGGGCTGTTGCTGCTGGTCTACACGCTTCCTTTGATGCTGATGTCCTCGACCGCCGAGCGCCTGCGCGCGCGCTATCAGGCGCGGGTTGCGATCCCGCTCGGTCTGCTGACATTAGGGATCGGCTTTATCGCCATGCGGATAGGGTCCGGGCTCGAGGGCGCCAATTGGGTGACCATGCTGCCCGGCACGCTGATCGCCGGCATCGGCATCGGCCTGACCAATTCACCGACCACCAACACCACGACCGGCTCGGTGTCGCCGGATCGCGCCGGCATGGCTTCGGGCATCGATATCAGTGCGCGCTTGATCACGCTCGCCATCAACATCGCGGTGCTGGGCCTGCTGCTGACGCAGGGGATAGTCTCTTATC
>NZ_RZRQ01000125.1:0-10848 GCF_003997785.1 Mesorhizobium sp. M7D.F.Ca.US.004.01.2.1
GCCAGGGGGAATTGATCGGCAGCGACACCTTCCTGAAGTTCTATTCCGCATCGACCGGGTCGCTCGAACAGACGCTTCCCCTGACGACGTCCTCTGACGGTGCTGTCAATTACAACTCCGGCTTCAGGATGGTCGACCTGGAAGTCGACGGCGATCGCTATGCAATGGTCCTTCTGGAGGCCTTTGCCTTGATGTGGGTGCTCATCAAGAAGACCGGCTCCTGGTCGATCGAGTGGAAGCATTCGGGCACGGAGCCCGTCAGAACCTTAGCGATGGGTAAGTCATTCTTCTATGGGGTTCCCGACGAGACGGCACCGACCGAAATCGTCATGATCCCGTGGACGGCCGCCTTTGCCGAGAACCGCGTTACCCCGCCCGGCCTGACCGCTTCGATCCGCAACTGCTCCTATCTTGAGGACACCGACGAGGTCCTGATCGTCTGCGCGAATTCGGACCTTTTCGTCTATACGCCCGATCTCGCCACGATGAAGCGGATGTCGTCGGGCAATCCCGACATGGGAGGTGTCGGCTCCCTGTCAGCGAAGCGTATCAACCTTGGTCCTGGACGGATTGGCCTATATTCCAATTCCTCGGTCAAGAGGGTCTACGCCATCCTCGTCCACGACCTTTCGATCGACTACACGATCAAAGTCGAGGAAACCAACTTCGTCGACAAAGCCGGTTTCCAGCCCAGCCAGCCGCCATACGGCTTCAACGCCAAGCACGGCGGCCTCCTGATCCCAGGATCGAGCGTGAAGTCGGTGTTCTGGTTCGTTGCTTCGACGATCGCGTTCGACATGAACCCGGCCCACATCATCCGTGAATGCCTGACCGATGCGACGTGGGGCATGGGTTACCACGACGGCGACATCGACGACGAAAGCTTCAGGGCGGCGGCCGACACCTTTTATGCCGAGCGTTTCGGCCTGTCGCTCAAATGGTATCGCGAGGAGCAGATCCAGGAGTTCGTCACCGTCATCCAGAGCCATGCCGACGCCTACGTCTTCCTCTCGCGCACGACTGGCAAATACAAGCTGAAGCCGATCCGCAAGGACTACGACATCGACACGATCAGGGTCGTCACCGAAGACGACGTCGTCGAATGGACCGAGGTGGTTCGCCGGCAGCCGGCCGAGGCGGTCAGTTCGGTCAACGTCAAATTCTACGACCGGGCATCGCGCAAGGATGGCTCGCACATCGTCACCAACAACGCCCAGGCGATGCAGGCGCAGGAGGTCATCCAGGCGACACGGGAGTATCCCGGCATAAACACTCGCGAGCTCGCGGTGCGAGCGGGGACGCGCGATGTCCTTTCGCTCGGCGCGGGCATGGCTTCGGGGCGGCTGAAGGTCAAGAGAACACTGGAGGACATGGAGCCCGGCGAACCCTTCCGGCTGGTCAGCGAGCGCCACGGGCTTTCCGGCGAGGTCATGCGCGCCGTCGACCCCGGTTTCGGCGATGGCCGCAGCAATGCGATCGGGCTGAAGTTCCTGCAGGACGTCTTCAACCTGGGCGCCGCCGTGATGGCCGACAGCTCGGGGTCGGACTGGGAGAACCCCTCCAGCGCCCCGGCGCCTGCCTCGCCCCGCCTGGTCTGGGAGATGCCCTATCGCGAGCTGCGCCAGATGGTCGGCGACGTGCAGCTTGCGGCCACGCTGGCCGCCGACCCGGACGCGGGTCTGATGCAGGTCGCCGCGACCAGGCCGTCAGCGGATGCCGCCAACGCCGTCATCAATGTCGACGCCGGCTCGGGCTTCACCGATGTCGACACGCTCGATTTCGCGCCGGGCGGCTTCCTCGCCGCTGCGCTGGCGATAGACGACACGGAGATCGTCGTCATCACCGCCCATGACCTGGACGACGTCGCGATTGGCTCGCTGGCGGCGATCGTCGGCCCGAGCCCGCAGGCCACCGAGGTTGTCCGGATCGACGCCGTCGACGGCGGCACAATGACGATCGCGCGCGGCTGCCTCGACACGGTGCCGCAAGCCCACGACGCCGGCCGGGCGATCGTCTTCTTCGACGACTTTTCGCTAAGCGATTTTGAGACCTATTCGGCGGCCGACACGGTCTCGGTCAAGCTGCTGACCACGACAGGCCTGGGCACGCTTGAACGCTCGGCAGCACCGACAGACAGCGTCGTCATGGACAGCAGGGCGATAAGGCCGCTGCGCCCGGCCAACGTGACGGTCGAAGGTGACCGCTATGGACCGGTCGATGCGCCCAGCCTTTCCGAGTTCCTCGTGGAGTGGGCGACACGCAACCGGCTGACCGAGATGACGCCGCTCGGCTGGACGGACGCTTCAGTCGATCCGGAGGCCGGCGCGACCGCGATCATCGAAGTGCTGGACCCCACCGGAGCGACCGTCGTCACCACGCATAGCGGCCTTTCCGGCACCGACTACACCGTTCCGATCGCCTCGTTCGGTGGCAACATGTCCGGCTTCATCCGGGTCGGCGCGGAGCGCGACGGCCACCGCGAATGGCAGGCGCATCAGATCGAAGTTCTGGTTGGAAACGAGCTCGTCCTGGATGGCGTGCCGCTGACGCTGGGCGGCGAAATCCTCTTCTTGGGAGCATGACATGGCAATTGATATCGGGACACCCGCTGCAGCCGGGACTTCTCTGGAAAGAGCCCTCTGGCCACTGACCAGGGTGATCGTGCTCTCGCGGGTAACAGCCTTGCCGGGCGGGGCTACCGACGGCGACATCTACATCGTCCCGCACGGGGCCGGTGCGCATCCTGACGAGATTGCCTTTCGAGAGGCCGGCGCATGGGTCTACGTCACGCCGACAGAAGGGTGGGGAGCCTATGTGCTCGACGAAGGTGAGAACGTCAGGTTCAACGGCGCGACGTGGGATCTGATCATCACGACCGGCATCCCGAGTTCCTACCTCGACCTGGACGGCACGCTTGGTGCCAATTCCGATGTCAAGGTGGCTTCGCAGAAGGCGGTCAAGACCTATGTCGATACGCTGATGGCGACAGTCGGCAACGGCGGAAAAGTCCGCGTCAAAACGACGGGCAATGTCGCCATTTCGACGGCGCTCAATGCCGGTGATGTCGTTGATGGCGTGACCTTGGCGAATGGCGACGCTGTTCTGGTCCCAGTTCAAACCGCGCCCGAGCAGAATGGTATCTACATCGTTGGCGCCGTCCCGGCCCGCAGCACGTCTTTCGACACATATGACGAGCACGCCGGGGCAATCATCGTCGTGGAGGAAGGCACGACCTACGCCGATACCTTGTGGCTCTGCACGGCAAACAAGGGCGGCACGCTCAACACCACGGCGATCTCTTTCATACAGATGGTCTTGTCCGGCACGGTGCCGTCGTCCCGAACGATCAGCCCCGGCACGGGCATGACGGGCGGCGGCGATCTGTCCGCCGATCGGACGCTTAGTGTCGATAAGGCATCAGCGGCGCAAGTGCAGGCCGCCACGTCGAACAAGGTCTTGACGGCAGACATTATCTTCACGGCCGCCGATCCTGCAACGCTGACCGACGCGGCCACCATAGCCGTCGACATGGCTACGTTCTTGAACGCTAAGGTGACGCTTGCTGGCAATCGCACACTGGGCGCTCCCAGCAACCCGAAGAACGGCCAGTCTGGCTGCATCGAGATCATCCAGGACGGCACCGGCACGCGCACGCTGGCTTACCATGCAGACTGGCTCTTCGCCGGTGGCACTGATCCGGTTCTGTCGACGCCCGCCGGCACAAAGGATCTCCTGTTCTATCAGGTGATGTCGAACGGCAAGACCTATGCCAGCCTGGTGAAGGCCGTCGCATGATCCCCGGTATCGGCGCGGCTATCGGCGGGCTTGGCGGGTCGGCGAGCGGCGGTGGCGGTTCCGCGATCTACGCATTCCTCTCGACACAGGCCGACACCGCAGCGGCATCCACGACGTTTATCCTGTCGTTCGGCACAGTCGGCTATGCTAGGCGTGTTTTTCTCGGTTTCGCCGTTGGCGGTGCATCGACCAACATTACGTCCGTGGTCAACAACAGCGTTGGGGCCACGCGTATCACTGACGGCCCTGGTTCCACTGCAGGTCGCCAGGGTCTCTACTACTCCGACGTTCCGGCCGGCGTGGCTGCAACCTTTGTCATCACCACGAGCGCTGCCTGCACGACATGCGTAGGCTCGGCCTATGAGACGACCACGGCCAACATGGTCCTGTTGGATGTCCTTGCCAACTTCGACAGCGGCACGACGTCAATGGCCTTGAGTGACCTTGCCGTGGCCGCTGGCGGCTTCGTTCTCGCTCATGCGCGTGCTGGCGCAACGGATACGCTGGGTCTCACCTATTCCGGCATCGACACGCCGACACAGGATGACCTCACGACATCGGGTTTCCTGAAGGTTCTATCAAAGTCATTCCTGACAACGGAAAACGCGGACACCAACGACGTCGCGGCCACGCTGGCTTTGAGCAACGCGGTCTGGGGCCTGGCGGCTTCGTTCTTCGTGCATGTCGGCGGAATGTTAAACCCTGCTGACAAGGCAGGCCCGATATCGCTGTCGAACATCAACTTGACCGCAACGGCTCTGAGCGCAGGCAGCAGCACTGTCAAAACGACCAACTCATATAGCGGCAGCGAGAAGCTCTACTTTGAGTGGACCGTGAATAGCTCTGGCTCCTTCTTTGGTGCCGGGTTTGGAAATTCCTCGGCTGTGTTGGCGTCACTTCTCGGCATAGATGCCAACGGGATTGCGATCTATAACGACGGGAACGTCTATAAAAACGGGTCCTCAGCCGGGTCGATTGGGGCACTGACGATAGGGAACATCGTTCCGATCGCGATCGACCGGGGAGCCAATTTGTTCTGGTGCCGCAAAGGCGCCGGCAACTGGAACAACAATGGATCAGCTGATCCGGCTACCGGAGTTGGCGGCATTGCCCTGCCGACAGGAATGACGTCAGGAAGTTTCTTCGCGGGCCTGTCGTTGTCGGGAGCGGGCGATCAAGGCACGGTTAACTTGGGTGCCAGCGCCTTCAATCAGACGCCGCCATCTGGCTTTAGCGCATGGGGCTGATCTGTCTCAATTTCAGCTTTTCGCGGCAAAAACGGATAGCCGATCTGGCCAAAATAATTCGCCGGGATCGGGTCGTCGACACCGTATTTGACCGGTGTCTCGGCCCCTGGCGGAACCTGAAACGTGCCGAAGATCGCGTCGATGATCGCCAGCTGGCCGGCGAAGTTCTTGTCATAGGCGATGCGCTCGTTAGCGTGATGCCAATGATGGAATTGGGGGCTGGCGATTACATATTTGAGCGGCCCAAAACTCATTCTGACGTTGGCGTGTATCAACACCCCATGTCCGAGATAGACTATGGAGTAGATCGCGAAGGCCTCTGTCGAAAATCCCAGCAGGAACACAGGCAGCAGAGACACGGTCTTGGTGATGATCTGGTCGACGGGATGGCTGTGGAACGCGGCCAGCCAATCCATCTCCTCGACGCCGTGGTGGATCGAATGGAAGCGCCACAGTGCCGGGACGGCATGAAAAGCCCGGTGCGCGGCATAGACGCCAAGGTCGGTCAGCACGATGATCTCGATGACCTGCAGCCATGTGGCTTGCCCGCTGACGGCCTGCGCTACGCTCGCTGGCACAAGCAGCATCGCCGCGCTGATAGCCGGCACGAACAACACGCCGCCCACCAGGTTGACCAGGGGGCCGTTAGAAATTGCATAGATCGCGTCGTTGACGATCCCCTTGCGGAAGATCTTCTGCGTCGGGCGCAGGGCAAGAACGCGCTCAAGCGGAACGAAGATCAGAACGCAGAGCAAAAGTATTTTGAGGCTAACAAGGTCCACCGCAATCTCCCCCGGATAGCAGTCGACGATTGAACCACTCGGCGGGCAGCCCTGCAAGGCGATGGTTCACGAACGGTTAATTCAGACGATCCTGTGCCAGAACCCGGACTTGAGCCACTGTTCTTCCTGCTGCCGCCTCAATTCGTAGACAGGCACCATCGCCGGCTGTTCCATCACGACTGGTTGCGGGGAAGCATAGGCCGAGGCGGCCGTCTCGATCGCGACATAGGCCAGAAGAGCCGCAACCACCGCGAACGCGATTTGCGTACCTGATATCTGTTCCAAACTACTATTTCCCCGTTGCCGACGTGCATTATGACCACGCAAGGTCAACAACCAGTGAATGTCTACCGGTTCCCGCGAAGCATGCCACACGCCTTGGCGGCGGCCAGGAACGCCTTTCTAGCTTCCCCGGCTGTGGTCCGACCCTCGCCAGCGTCGATGCACGCCTGGACGGCCCTGCGCCACGGAGCGCCCCGCTTCTCCCAGGTGAGAAGCTCCTCGGCCGCCGCCTCGACGCTGCTCACCTCGCGCGTCATGCCAACGCGCGTCGTCCTGACCGGAACCGTAGGTGAGAACCAGAGCAAATTCGCTATCCCCGTCGCCAGGCTGGAATTCTGGTGCATCTCTGGCAGTCGTCAAGGGGCTGGCCTATATCGGCTCGATGCCAGCAGATCGTCTCACCGTCCGTTTTTGCCTACCAGCGAGGCTTCCAGGTCGTAGACGACAGCCCCACGGTGCTGGCGACCTTCCAGCAGCGGCACGAGGCCTTCAAGTTCGCGCGAGATCGGGGCGCGCGTGTCCGGTTGTCGTGGGGCCGAACCGTCATCGGCGGCCGGGCACCACCATACGACTTCGAGGCGTCGTTCATGGGCAAGGACGTCGGCCGGATCATGAAGAACCAACACGGCCGCGTTGCCGGCACCTGGCACTGGGGCCTCTACTATCATGACGCCCTGCTGATGCGTCAGAACGGCAACCGGGGCCAAGCCAACAGCAAAGGACGAGGCCGTGGCCGAGATCGAGCGCGAGTTCACCCGCTTCATAGCTGCCAGCGATCAGTATCTCGCGTGATCCAGAATGACCTTTGAAAGGCCGTTAAACGCCACCAATCTGGTGCCAAGTGAAGTTGCGCGGAGGTGCCAAACGATTTTGCGCGCTACAATAGAGCAGAATGGTCATTGGCGGCGGCGTTCCTGCGGGTTAGGTAGGCTCCGCATCGACGCGAGCCGAGGGGAAGCCATGAGACAGCATTTCATGATGTTTGCGGCCTATAATCAATGGGCCAATGGCCGCATCTACGATGCGGCCGCCGAGCTCGACGACGAGGAATTCAATCGCAATGTAGGTGCCTTCTTCGGCTCGATGATGGGCACGCTCAACCACCTGCTAACGGCCGACCGCATCTGGATGAAGCGCTTCACCGGCGAGGGCGACGCGCCGACGACGCTGGACGCTATCCTGCATCGCGGGCTGACCGGTCTGCGGATGGCGCGTGAAGCCGAGGACCGGAGGATCATCGATTGGGTCGGCGGCCTCAGCGAGAAGTCGTTGACGGGCCGCTTCACCTACATGACCGTCTCGGACATGCGCACGGTCTCGCAAAGGCTGGCGCCGGCGCTGGATCATGTCTTCAACCACCAGACCCACCATCGCGGCCAGGCGCATACGATTCTGACCATCCTGGGACGGCCAAGCCTGGGGTTGGACCTGATGCTCTTCCAGCGCACCGAAGAGGGCAGGGCTTTCGCCTGATCCCTGCGACGTTCGGCGGTTGTGAGTCCGAAAGTTTGAAGGCCCCGCGCGGACTATCGCTACATTTTGTGCTGCAGCATCGTCTCTACATCAGGCCACCAATCTGCAGGCCTCAACTTGCTTCTTGCCGGTCTAATCTCGGCAGACAACCAAATGCTTGCCCGAGATTCAGGCGGCCGTCGAAGCCTCGCCGCTGATTTCGCTGTCCAGCTGGCACTGCGTCAGAGCCGCTTCCGCCATCACCCACTGCTTGAACAACTGGACCTTGCGAGCGGCAAGGCTCTTTGGGGGAGAGACAAAATACCAACCCGCCGTATTCGGGTGGTGCACGTCGAAGGGAGCCACCAGCCTTTCGGCGCGGATATCGCTGGCCATATAGGCACGATTGGCCACGGCAAACCCCAACCCGGCACTGGCCGCCTCATAGGACATCATGCACGAATCGAAATAGATGCTTTTGGTCTCGCTGAGCACGAAGCTGGCGCCGGCGAAACCAAGCCAGGATTGCCAGTTCTGCGTGCAGGTATCGGAATGCAGCAGCGTGAAGTGCCTGAGGTCGTCCGGTGTCACCTTCGACGGCGGTGTGTCGCCGAGAACCTCACGGAACAGCTTACGGCTACACACCGGCGTCAGGTCTTCCCGAAACAGCAGATCGGATTGCAGCCCGTTAAAGTGACCGTCGCCATAGCGGATTTCAAGATCGAACTCGGAGGTTGTGAACTCATGCGTCGCGTAGGAGGTCGAAACGCGCATCTCGATGTCCGGGTATTGCCGCTGGAACAGTGGTAGGCGCGGAAACAGCCAGCGTGCCGCAAAGGTCGGCAGCACCGATATCTTCAGCACATGTTCCTGCGATTGCCCGGTCGCTTCCATGCTGGCGGCGACGATTCGCTCCAGCGCCTCGCGAACGCGCGAGACATAGGTCTCGCCCTCCGGCGTCAGCGACACCGCATTGCCGCCACGCTGGAAGATCTTGAAGCGCAGCTGATCCTCAAGACTTTTCACGCGCTGACTGACCGCTGAAGCGGTGATAAACTGTTCTTCGCCGGCACGCGTGAAATTCCCGTGCCTCGCAGCACTCTCCACGATTTTAAGCGAATTGAGGTTGACCTGACTGAGCAGACGCACGGTTTCGACCTTAAGCTTGGCTTACACTAGCACCAGCATTCCTAATTTTACAGGGGTGGGTGAATTAATCGACTGTTCACCAAGTGTTGCCCCCCTCCTGGAGAAGTACAATGAACGCCCATACAATCCCCGAACTGCGCTATGCGATGAGCCGTGAAGCCATTATCGGCCATGAGACAGCCTGGAAAGTGTCGAGTTTCGGCGTCGCGCAATATCTGCACGGCTATGACCCGGCACTGCTTGCCGCGATCGAGGAGGCTGCTCTGAAACTCAAGGCCAGCCACGCCGTGCACAAGCACCTCGATCTGACCTTCATCACCGGGGCCGACCGTTTCATCCCCGAGATCAAGGAATTGCTGCATGACAAGCTGCGCCTGGAGCGGCTGTCCGACATGATGGGCACCAAGCTCGAGCCTTATCCGCTGTCGATCGTCGGCTCGACGGTTACCTTCATGAATCCGAAGGACGGCGCCGTCGAATGGCATTGCGATGGCGTTCCGGTCACCGAACTCATTCCGCTGTCGATCAGCAACCCGCTGGTCGGCGGCCACCTCGAAATCTTCTGCGATGACTCGGAAACCGGCCGCGCCATCCTCGAATCCGGCCGCGAGATCCCGCGCAACCGTGTCATGCGCATTGATCACAAGATGAACTACGCGACGCTCGGGCAGTTCCTGGGCGTCCTGCATCGCACCGCCCCGATCCGGTTCGGCGAGCGCGTCACACTGGTGCTCAACCAGCGCTCGGTGGCCAAACCCTATGTCGACGATAATAGAATGTTCTATCTCGCCGCCGACAACGACCACGACCGTGAGTGGGTCAACGAGCTGGCCGAAGATGTCTGGACCAACCAGCTGCCAGCCTATCGCCGGTTCGAGGCAGAGCATCCGGTACCCGCCCCCGTCGATGCGTCGGTTCCGGGCGGAGCCAGGGAATCATGGTAATGAACCATGATCCCGAAAAGTGGGAACCGGTTTCCGGACAGGATCATGGTCGAACAGCAAAATAGAGTCCCATGCCGGTTGTTTCGGCATGGATCAGGCTCGATATCCGCGCTGGTCTTCGCTGCCGGCGCGGTTGCATTGTGGTCGACCAATGCGCTGGTCGGCAAATCCCTGCTGGCCAGCCACCCGGTGTCCCAGGTGCAGTTCCTGCAATTTGCGGGCGCTGCACTCGTCTTCGCCGCCATCCGGCTGATGAGCCGGGAAAGAGCCGCGCCGGTCACGGCCGGGGCCGCGCTCATCTCTCTCGCGGTCGGCTTCATTGGTCTGGTCGGCACCATGGTGCTGCAATACATCGCCTTCGCTTCGATGCCGGTGATCGAGGCCAATCTGATGGCCTATACCTGGCCGTTGATGGTCGCGGCGGCGGTCATCGCCTTGGAGAATCCGCGGCGCCCGGCAGTGCTGGGCCTTGCCGCGGTGGTGGGCTTCATTGGCGTTGCACTGGTGATTTCGGGAGGGCGTAACCAGTCTTGGCTCCAGGGCGATCTCGTCGGCTATCTCACCGCATTCGGATCCGCACTGTGCATGGCCTTCTATTCGATCATGGTGGGACGGATTGCCACCTCGCCGGATCGTCTGTTGCTGCCATCGGCGCTGATCGGCGTCGCCTTGACGTTTCTGTGGTGCGTTCGCGACGGCTTCGCCTGGCCCGTCGGTACGGACCTGGCTCTCGGCCTCTATCTGGGCGCCGGTCCGATGGGGTTGGGCTACTATTTCTGGTCACGCGCCTTGAAGCTTGAAGGCAGTGGCAGGGTCGCGGTCGTCGCCTATCTCACGCCGATCGCTTCGACCCTGCTTTTGACCCTGTCCGGTGAAAGGCTGACGATGACGGCCATTGTTGGAGCCGTCCTCGTCATCGGCAGTTGCGTCGCGGTCGGTGTGGAACGTTCGGAGGCCGAAAGCCATGTTTGACGAGAATGAACGTCTGGCCATTCAGGAAGCGCATTGGCTGATCAAGGAGTTTGGCGCCGAGGCGCCGCTTTACGCCGCGATGAAGGCCGAAAAGGCGATAGAACAAAAGGATTTCGGGCGTTGCGCCCGCTGGAAGCGTATTCTGGAGATATTGGCCGACAGCCCTGCTGCGAAGTCTGCAAGTTCCAAGTATTAGATTTTCTAATTTGCATAGCGCCGATTTCG
>NZ_RZRQ01000125.1:10858-16120 GCF_003997785.1 Mesorhizobium sp. M7D.F.Ca.US.004.01.2.1
AAGCTACTTTTGCCGATTCTTAATTCCTTTTGAGACTTGGCGGTCCGTTGGGGGACGCGGTTAAAGAGATACATCGACACAAGTCTTCGCTGGGGTGGATGATTTTGTCGCAAATAAGGTGAAAGAATTGTCAAATATCGATGATAAGACCGTTATCGAGCTGACGGCCGATATTGTCTCGGCCTATGTAGGCAACAATCCTCTTCCGGCTTCCGGTCTGCCTGAGTTGATTGCCAGCGTCAGTGCTTCGGTCCGCAAGCTCGCTGGTGCAGTTGTCGCGGAAACCCCAAACCTGGTTCCGGCAGTCAATCCGAAGAAGTCGGTGTTTCCCGACTACATCATCTGCCTTGAGGACGGAAAGAAGTTCAAGTCGCTCAAGCGGCATCTGCGGACCGACTACGGCCTGAGCCCGGACGACTATCGGGCCAAATGGGGCTTGCCGCCGGACTATCCGATGGTTGCGCCGAACTACTCGGCGACACGATCGGCGCTGGCAAAGTCGACAGGACTTGGCCGCAAACCGGCAGCAGCGCCGGCGACTGTCGCCAAGGCGACGAAGCGCAAGGCGACTGCCTGAGCGCTGCCTGCCCGGTAGGCGAGCCACTGTTCGACTGCTTTGACGGCGCCCTCATGGGCGTCGTTTCAAGACCTTGTGCGGCCAACTGGCCCACAAGGTCTTGCGAAGCGTTGATGTCCGGTGCAAAAGCGCGGCCATGCTGATCATCAATGACCTATCGCTCCGCATGGCCGGACGTTTGCTTCTCGACCATGCCTCGCTGACCTTGCCGGCCGGCACCAAGGCCGGCCTTGTCGGCCGCAACGGCACCGGCAAGACGACGCTGTTCAAGGCCATCACCGGCGATTTCCCGTCCGAGACAGGCTCGATCAGCCTGCCGAAGAGCACCCGCATCGGCCAGGTGGCGCAGGAAGCGCCAGGCACCGAGGACCCGCTGATCGAGATTGTGCTCAAGGCCGATCTCGAACGCACGGCGCTGCTCGAAGAGGAAAAGACGGCGACCGATCCGCACCGCATCGCCGACATCCATATGCGGCTGGCCGATATTGATGCGCACTCGGCCGAGTCTCGCGCCGCTACCATTCTCGCCGGCCTCGGCTTCGACGACGCCGCACAGCGCCGTCCGGCCTCGTCCTTCTCCGGCGGCTGGCGCATGCGCGTGGCACTCGCCGCGGTGCTGTTTGCTGAGCCCGACCTTCTGCTGCTCGACGAGCCGACCAACTATCTCGATCTCGAAGGCACGCTGTGGCTGGAAAACTACGTGTCGAAATACCCGCACACGGTGCTTTTGATCTCGCATGATCGCGACCTGCTCAACCGCGCCGTCAATTCGATCGTCCATCTCGACCAGAAGAAGCTGACCTTCTGGCGCGGCGGCTACGACCAGTTCGAGCGTCAATACACCGAGCAGAAGGAATTGCAGGAGAAGGGCCGGGTCAAGCAGGAAGCCGCCCGCAAGCACATGGAATCCTTCGTCGAACGCTTCCGCGCCAAGGCCTCCAAGGCGAGACAGGCACAGTCGCGCATCAAGGCACTGGAAAAGATGAAGCCGATCGCGGCCATCGTGAACGATTCGGTGCGGCCGTTCTCGTTCCCCGAACCGGTCAAGACGGTGGCCTCGCCGATCGTGGCGCTGAACAACGTCAATGTCGGCTACACCGACGGACAGCCGATCCTCAAGAAGATGACGCTACGCATCGACGCCGACGACCGCATCGCGCTGCTCGGCGCCAATGGCAATGGCAAGTCGACCTTCGCCAAATTGCTGTCCGGCCGGCTCAAGCAGGAGAGTGGCACCATGACGGTGGCGCCCGGGCTGAAGGTGGCGATCTTCGCCCAGCATCAACTCGATGATCTCCGCCCTGACGAAAACGCCTATGAGCATGTCCGCCGGTTGATGCCGGAGGCGCCGGAATCGAAGGTGCGCGGCCGCGTCGCCCAGTTCGGCCTCACCACTGAGAAGATGAACACCGCCGCCAAGGATCTGTCGGGCGGTGAGAAGGCGCGGCTGTTGATGGGCCTGTCGGCCTTCGAAGGCCCGAACCTGTTCATCCTCGACGAACCGACCAACCATCTCGACATCGACAGCCGCGAATCGCTGATCCATGCGTTGAACGAATTTCCCGGCGCCGTCATCCTGATCTCGCACGATCGCCATCTGCTCGAGGCGACGGCCGACCGGCTGTGGCTGGTCAAGGACGGCGCGGTCAACCCGTATGACGGCGACCTCGAGGACTACAAGACGCTGGTCACCGGCGTGTCCGGCGACCGCCGCGGCAAGCGCGAGGCCGACAAGGCGTCAAAAGCCGATCGCCGCCGCGATGCGGCCGCACGCCGCGCCGCCTTCGAGCCGCTGGCCAAGGAGATCCGCGCCACCGAGGCGCTGATGGACCGCATCCGCAAGCGCATCGACGGCATCGAGGACGAGCTGTCCAATCCGGCGGTCTATGAAAAGGATCCCTCGACGGCGACACGGCTGGCCAAGGAGCGATCGCAACTGGCCCAGACGCTGGCTGGCCACGAGGAAAAGTGGCTGACCATGTCGGCCGAATATGAGGAAGGCACGGCGGAGTGAGTGTGTCGAAGGAATCTTGGCTTGGGGCTGCGAAGGTTTTGGCGATCAATCCCGGGGCTGTCGTAAAATGTCCTGAATGCGGAGAAGGCAATCTGGTTACCGTCGACGCCGGCGCAGGGGCCGCGCATGTAGAACGCCATATGCATTGCCCAAAATGCGGTGCCTACAATGCGCTCTTCAAGCGAACTGACGGCGTGTAACTGGCCCTACACGTCACGCCCGAAAGCCGTTAGACAAGTGCCATGAACCAGCACACCAAGCTCAGGATCGGCCATTCGGCCTGCCCGCATGATTGCCCTTCGACCTGCGCTCTTGAGGTCGAACTGCTCGATGGCAACCGCATCGGCCGCGTCCACGGCGCCAAGGCCAACAGCTACACGGCCGGTGTCATCTGCGCCAAGGTCGCCCGCTATGCCGACCGCGTCCATCATCCGGACCGTTTGTTGAAGCCGCTGGTGCGGGCGGGCGCCAAGGGCGACGGCGCCTGGAAAGAAGCGAGCTGGGAAGCCGCGCTCGACCTCGTCGCCGAAAAGTTCATCGCGGCCGAGGAAAAATACGGCTCGGAGACGGTCTGGCCCTACTACTATGCCGGCACGATGGGGCTGGTGCAGCGTGACGGCATCGACCGGCTGCGCCACGCCAAGAAATATTCCGGCTTTTTCGGTTCGATCTGCACCAATCTCGCCTGGACGGGCTGGATGATGGGGGCCGGCGCCTTGCGCGGGCCGGACCCGCGCGAGATGGCGAAATCCGATTGCGTGGTGATTTGGGGCACCAATGCGGTGGTCACACAGGTCAACGTCATGACCCACGCCATCAAGGCGCGCAAGGAGCGCGGCGCCAAGATCGTCGTCATCGACGTTTACGAAAACGCGACGATGAAGCAGGCCGATCTCGGCCTTGTGCTGAAGCCGGGTACCGATGGCGCGCTGGCCTGTGCGGCTATGCATGTGCTGTTTCGCGAAGGGATGGCCGATCGCGCCTATCTCGAAAAATACACCGACGACCCGAAGGGGCTGGAAGCGCATCTTCAGACCCGAACCCCCGAATGGGCGGCCGAGATCACCGGCTTGACGGTCGCCGAGATCGAGGCCTTCGCCCGGCTCGTCGGCACGACCAGGAAAACCTATTTCCGGCTCGGCTATGGCTTCGCGCGCCAGCGCAATGGCGCCGTCAACATGCATGCCGCATCTTGCATCGCCGCGGTCACCGGCTGCTGGCAATATGAGGGCGGCGGCGCCTTCCACTCCAATTCCGGCATCTTCAAGCTCAACCAGGATGTGCTGGAAGGCACGAAGATGCGCGATCCCTCGATCCGCTATCTCGACCATTCGCGCATCGGCCCGGTGCTGACCGGTGCCAGCGACGCGCTTTATGGCGGCCCGCTTGTAACGGCGATGCTGATCCAGAACACCAACCCGGTGAATGTCGCACCGGAGCAGCGGCTGGTGACGCAGGGCTTCCTGCGCCAGGATCTGTTCACTTGCGTGCACGAGCAGTTCATGACCGACACGGCCAAGCTCGCCGATGTCGTGCTGCCGGCGACGATGTTCCTGGAACATGACGACGTCTACAAGGGCGGCGGCAACCAGCACATCACGCTTGGCCCCAAGCTGATCGAGCCGCCGGAAGGGCCGCGCACCAACCATTTCGTCATCGAGCAATTGGCTGAGCGGCTCGGCGTCGCCGACCGTCCGGGCTTCGGCCTGACCGAGCAGCAGCATATCGACATCATCCTGGGCAAGCGCGGGCTGGGCAGCTTCGACAGCTTGAAGGAAGACAAGTGGATCGACCTGCAGCCGGATTTCGACACCGCGCATTTCACTAGGGGATTTGGCCATGCGGATGGAAAATTCCACTTTCGCGCCGACTGGACCGGGCAGGCGGCGCCCAACCGGCCGCCGAAAAGCATGGGCCTGTTCGGGCCGGTGGCGCGGCTGCCGGAATTCCCCGACCATGTCGACCTGATCGAGGTCGCCGACGAGGCGCATCCGTTCCGGCTGACAACATCGCCGGCACGCAATTTTCTCAATTCGACATTCTCGGAAACACCGGTGTCCAAGGCCAAGGAAGGCCGGCCGGAACTCTTGCTGCACCCCGATGATGCCGCAGCACTTGGGCTGGCCGACGGCGATCGTGTCGAGGTCGGCAACACGCGCGGCGAAGTCGTGCTGCATGCAAAACTCTTCGAAGGCATCAAGCGCGGCGTCGTCATCGCCGAAGGCATCTGGCCAAACAGCGCGCATGAGCGCGGCGAAGGCATCAACGTGCTGACCGGAGCCGACGCGCCGGCGCCCTACGGGGGTGCTGCCTTCCACGACAACAAGGTCTGGCTGCGCGCGGCAGGGTGAGGTTGGCGAGAACTCAGTTCCTCTTGCGCCAAATCATACCGGCAGGATTTCTGCTGCCTTCTTTCGGTTTCGCCGGAGGCGGATGTTGTCAGCGATCTGCTCTGCCTCGATCGAGATTTCGCGCAGCAATCCGGTGACCGGATTGTGAAAGCCGATGAGATAAAGACCGAGATCCGAAGCGCTCGCATTGACGCCGCTGCGGCCTGGCTGGACGCCGGGCTCCAGCAATCTGGCATAGCCGGGCCGGAAGCCGGTGGCGAAGATGATCGCATCGAACTCGCCATGCTTGCCATCGGTGAAACGGACGCCTTGTTCGGTGA
>NZ_RZRQ01000126.1:0-16066 GCF_003997785.1 Mesorhizobium sp. M7D.F.Ca.US.004.01.2.1
GTCCTTGATGCGTGAGGCGACCTGGCCCGGCGGCAGCGAACTCGGCCCGGACGAAACCCGGAACATGCGGCTGGTGGTGGCCGGATCATATTCAGGATCGTTGTAGACGCCGCCGTTCTTGGCAGCGAGCTCGCGCTTGGCCTTGGGCGTCAGGCCGTCGGCCAGTGCCGGCTGCAGGCTAAGCACGGCAGCCAGTATCAGGGAAAGGCCGCGTATCATGAGGCGCTGACCTGGATGGTTCCATCCGCCATCACCGTGCCGGACAGGATCTTGCCGCTGTCGATGTTGCGAACCTTGACGAGGTCGCCCGCTGCACCTGGCTGCAGCGTCACGGCGGTCGCCGAGATCGTCAGTCCGCCGGCGATGAAGAAGACCTGCACGGAGGCGCCCTGTTCGACCAGCCAGGCCTCGCGGATGGCAATGGAAGGGATGTAGCGGCCGGGCAGCAGCGTGCGCTTGGCGACCTTGCCGTCGAGTTCCTCGGCCCGTGTGGCGACCGCTTCCGGCTTGTGCTTGCCGACGATCAGGGTCACCTTTTTCAGGGCAGCGAGATTGATGGTCTCGCCGGGATAGATGACCCGGCTGGGAATCAGCACCACCTCGCCGACAGCTTGATTGCCGGCGATCTGAGTGGCTGACTGGTCGGCCGATTGGTCTGTCGACTGGTTTGTCGATTCCTGGGCAAAAGCCGGCATGCCGCCGGTCACCAGCGCAAAGGCGAGCGCGGTGCGGCGGAAAACGGACAGGAGACCTGGCGTCGACATCATGCGTTACCTGATGTTCTTGGAGACGACGGAGGCCATGTCGTCGGCGGCCTGGATGACCTTGGAGTTCATCTCATAGGCGCGCTGCGCCGAGATCAGCTCGGTGATTTCCTTGACCGGGTCGACGTTGGAGGCTTCGAGGTAGCCCTGCTGGATCGTGGCGAAGCCGGGATCGCCCGGGACGCCGACATTCGCCGGCCCCGAAGCCGTGGTTTCCTGGAACAGATTGTCGCCGAGCGGCGCCAGGCCCGCCTCGTTGGCGAAATTGGCGATCTGAAGCTGGCCAAGGTTCTGCAGGGCGGTCTGGCCGTCGATGCGGGCGAAGACCTGGCCGGTCTTGTTGACGATGACCTCGACGGCATCGACGGGGACGTTGATTGCCGGAATGACGGCAGCGCCGTCGACTGTCACCAGCTGGCCGGTGGCGTTGGTGTTGAGGGCGCCGGCGCGGCTGTAGAGCGTGCCGCCGTCGGCACCCTCGATCTGGAACCAGCCCCTGCCGGTGAGCGCCAGGTCGAAACTGTTGCCGGTGCTGGTCAGTTCGCCCTGTGTGTGCACGTTGCGCACGGCCGTCGTCTTGACGCCGAGGCCGATCGACACACCCTCCGGCACCAGCGAGGCGTTGGAGCGGTTGGGCACGCCCTGCGTGCGATCGACCTGATAGAGCAGGTCGGAGAATTCAGCACGGGCGCGCTTGTAGCCAGTGGTGTTGATGTTGGCGATGTTGTTGGCGATGACTTCCAGATTTGTCTGCTGGGCATTCATGCCGGTGGCGGCGATGGCGAGTGCTTTCATGGCGGAATTCCTCAGATGCCCATTCGACTGACTTCGAGATAGGCGGAAACCACCTTGTCGCGAATGGCGACGGCGGTCTGAAGCGCCTGCTGCGCACTCATCACGGCGTCGACCACCTGACGGGTGTCGACGTCGCCCTTGAGCGCCTGTACCGACACCTGCTCGGCATTCTGCAGCGTGTTGACGGTCTTGGAGGCTGCCTGGCTCAGCGCCTCGGCGAAGGAGCTGCCGATGTTGCCGCCAGCCGAAGGTGTCGCGCCGCCCTGGAGCAGGCTTGTCACCGCGTCGTCGCCACCGATCGACGGCTTGAACTGAAGGGCTCCGATACCGCTGATCATTACTGGTTCCTCATCAGGTCGATGGTCATGGAAATCAGGTCGCGCGCCTGCTTGACGACCTGAAGGTTGGCCTCGTAGGAGCGGTTGGCCTCGGTCATGTCGGCCATCTCGATCAGCACGTTGACGTTGGGCATCTTTACGTAGCCCTTTTCGTCGGCGGCCTCGTTGCCGGGCTGGAATTCGACAGGAAAGTCACTGGGATCACGATCGATCGAGTTCACGGCAACCGTCGCGCTGCCGGAGGCCCGGTCGAGCTCGGAGACGAAGCTGATGGTCTTGCGGCGATAGGGGTCGGAGCCGGGCGCGGTGCCGGTCGACTGGGCGTTGGCGAGGTTTTCGGAAACCACGCGCAGGCGCTCCGACTGGGCGCCGAGGCCGGATGCTGCGACTTTGAGAGCTGCGGTCAGCGCGTCCATGGTCAGCTCTTCACCGCCATCATCATCATCGAATGGAACGCCTTGACGATCGCCGTGTTGAGTTCGAAGGAGCGGCGCACCTCGCCGGCCTTCAGCAACTGGTCTTCCAGCACGACCGAGTTCTTGGACGGCATGACGACGCCGTCATCTTCCTGCGGCTTGATGGTGAAGCCGGCATTGGTCGCTGCGTTGCCGAGATGGCCGGCCTGCGTGGCCTGCAGCGATACGGCTGTGCGGTCGAGCACCTTTTCGAACGGCTCGACATCGTTTGCCGTGTAGCCCGGCGTGTTGGCGTTGGCGATGTTGCCGGCGACGGCGGACTGGCGCACGGCCAGCCACTGGGCTTGCTTGGCGGCGAGGTCGAAAAGGGAAACGGGCTCCATGAGAATCTCCGGGCGTGTTCCCGAAGACTAGGCCGCCAGTCTTGCGCGGACCTTGCGGATGGCCGGAGGCCTGAGATGGGGCGTTTACTTGGAGAGTTCGATCACCTGGTCGGCACTGGTGACCATGACCCATTTGCCGTTGCGCTGCTCGATGGAGGATACCTGGCTGGAGTCGGGCAGTATCGAGCCACGCTGGACGATCCAGAGGCCAGCGTCGTCCTCGATCATGGCGCGGCCGTTGGCGACATGAACCATGCGGAATTTCGCCGCGTCGGCGGGAAAGGGTTGCTCACCGGGCGCAGGTGCTGGATTGGTGTCATCCTGCACGGTTCCCGTGGCAAGCAGGTCGAGATTGGCCGCCGGGACGTCCTTTGCCGTCAGCGGCGCGCTGCGTTGGGCGACCACGCCGCCGCCCGCCCGTCCCGAATTGGTGCCGGTGCCGCCGAACTTCATCGCCTGGACGCCGAACTGGTCCTGGTTGAAGAAGATGTACCAGGGAAACAAAGCGCAGATCAGCCCGAGCGTGATGCCGAGCGCGGCAATGACGAGATCGCTGCGCCGATCGGACTTCTTGTTCAGCCGGGGAAACTGCGCCTTTGGTGGCTGCGGCCATTCGGTGAGCGGGAACAGACCGTCGATCAGCGAGTCGCGGCTGGCCTGTGTCATCTCGGCGGCCTCCGCCTGGGGAGCCCTGGGCAGAGCTGGCTCGGCGGCCCTTCCTGGAACAGGATCGGCTTTGGCAGCCCGTGGCAGGATTGGCTTTACGGCTCTGGCCAGAACGGCCTCGGCTTTGGCAGCTATGGCACGGGCAGCCTTTGCCTTGGCAGCCCGGGCTTCGTCAGCCCGGGCTTCCGCGGCGGCATTGGCCTCGGCGATCATGTCGCGCAGGATGCGCTCGGTATATTCGCGTTCAGTCTCCGGCATCGGCGTTCAGCTTGCTCTTGAGGTGGCGGGCGAGATCGGAGAACGGGTCGATCGACGGACGATCCTTCGGCGCTTGCGTCAGTGCCTCGTAGATCAGCGGCACCTGGCGCACGGCAATATCGAGCTCGGCATCGACGCCGCCCTGATAGGCGCCCAGCAAGCGGATATCGCGCGTGTCCTCGAAGCGCGAGATCATCGACTTCAGCCTTGTCACCAGCGCGCGCTGTTCGACGCTCCAGGCCTTTCCGGCCAGCCGCGATATGGACGAGAGCGGATTGACCGGCGGATAGCGGCCCTGTTCGGCGATCGTGCGGTCGAGCACGACATGACCGTCGAGGATGCCCCGCACGGAATCGGCAACCGGATCGTTGTGGTCGTCGCCGTCGACCAGCACGGAGATGATGGCGGTGATCGACCCCTTGCCTTCCGCGCCTGGCCCGGCGCGCTCGAGCAGCTTGGGCAGCTCGGTGAACACCGAGGCCGGATAGCCGCGGGCGACCGGCGGCTCGCCGGTCCCCGTCGCCACCTCGCGCAAGGCGTGAGCGAAGCGGGTGATCGAGTCCAGCACCAGGAGCACGCGGTGCCCCTGGTCGCGAAAATGCTCGGCGACGCGCATGGCTGAGTCCGGCGCCCGCCGGCGCATCATGGCGCTTTCATCGCTGGTGGCGACGACGGCGACGGTCTTGGCCATGCTGTCGCCGATCGTATCCTCGAGGAATTCACGCACTTCGCGGCCGCGTTCGCCGATGAGCGCCACGACGACGGTGTCGAATGCGTCGGCGCCGGCAAGCATGGCAAGCAGGGTCGACTTGCCGACGCCGGAGCCGGCGAAGATGCCAAGGCGCTGGCCGAAGCAGAGCGGCGTGAAGATGTCTATGACCTTGACGCCGGTCATGAAAGCGGTGCCGACACGCTGCCGTGCCATGGCACCGGGCGTCGTCTGGGCGCTCGATGCGTCGTCTCCCCTGACCAGGGGCGGGCCGCCATCGATTGCCCTGGTGAGCGCGTCGATGGTGCGGCCACGCCACGAGGCATGCGGCGCCACCGCGAGCGGACCGCGGCGGAACACGGCATCGCCGATGCCGGCATCGGCGCTGCGTTCGAAGGGTGCCACGACGACCTCGTCACGGCTGATCTTGACGATCTCGCCGCGGCGCGCACCGGCATGGCCGCGCTGCTCGACGATGTCGCCCAGCCGGGCGAAATCGGAGAGGCCGTGCACCTTGTAGTGCGTGGGCGTGACTTCGGTGACGCGGCCGCCGCGCTTGAGCAGCGCCTCGGTGTCGGCGAAACGCCGCCAGACCCGTTCCAGCGCAGCAAGCCGGTCTTCCGGCGCTGGCTGGAGCTGTCTTTCGGGTGCGCGCAGGGATGGCTGGTCGAGCAACATGGACTATTTCGAGCCGAGCGTCTTGATCGCCTCGTCGGTGGAGGAGTCGGTCTGCCGCATCAGGGCGGCGGTGTTCTCGAAGGCACGCTGGACCATGATCAGCCGGGTGATTTCCAGCACCGGATTGACGTTGGACTCTTCGAGGAAACCCTGGGCAACGCCGATATCGGAGCGATCGGTGACAGGCTCAGGCGTGCGCGCCGGAACGATGCCGGAATTGCCGTAGCGGACGAAATTTTCGCCCGGATCGAAATTGTAGACACCGATGGAGCCGACAAGCTGATCGTTCTGGCGCAGCGAACCGTCGGCCCCGGCCTTGGGTGGACCGTTGCGCGGGTCGAGCTGGATCGGCGAGCCGCCGGCATCGAGCACCGGGTGGCCCTCGATCGACATCAGTTCGCCGTTCTCGTTCATCGAAAAGCGCCCGTCGCGGGTCATGACGGTGCCGACAGGCGTATCGATGGCGAACCAGGCATCGCCCTGAATGGCGAAATCGAAGGGATTGCCGGTCTCGCTCAAAGCACCGTGGGCGCCGGAAAGATAGGTCTTGCCAGAGGAGGCGAAGGACACCGATTTCGGTCCGGTGCCGGACACGACGTCCTCGAACTTCACGCCAGTGGCGCGAAAGCCGATCGTCGAGGCGTTGGCGACGTTGTCGGCGATCGTGTCGAGGCGACGCTCGAGCGCGATCTGCGAGGAAAGGGCGACGTACAGGCTGTCCCGCATGATGATCTCAGAACCTTAGTTTCTGCATGGCCATCATCAGGTCGGTGGAGATGCCGACCGTGATCGGCTGGGCAAACAGCACGCTGACCGAGGTGACGGCGGATGAGGTCGGGTTGTTGATCTCGTACATGCTGGTGAAGCGCGTCAGGAACTTGCCGAGCTTCTCGGGATCGGAGAAATCCGAGATGTCGAGTTTCTGTTCGAACAGCTGCGCCTGCTTGTCGACATCGGCGGTGGCGAAGGAATCGGGCAGCCCGAGCACGGTGCGCACGACGCTGGCAAGGGCGGTGTCGGCCAGCACGTCGTACCAGCTGGTGATGGTCGGCGCCTTGCGATCGAAATAGAGCGCCAGCCGCACGCCCTGGTTGGTCTGGCCGGCATCCTCTTCGAGGGTCTGGCGCATGTATTTGTCGACGGTCGGCTGCTGCGCCGGATTGATGGTGGTGGTGTTCTCACCATAGGCCTCGAAATTGAAGGCGGAGGCAAGCGCGGCGTAGGTCTTGTCCGTCATCTTGTTGGCGACGCTGTCGGGGTCGCGAACGCCACCTTGCAGAACACGCTTGATGAGGTCCTTGTCCTCGGTCGTCGAATCGAGGCCGAATGACGCCAGCGCGTATGTGTAGAGCCGGGTGTTCGACATCAGATCGTCGATCGACTTCACCTTGGTGATGTTGGCGAGATAGTATGTCGTCTCGCCCTTCACGTAGTCCGAATCCGGATCGAGGCCGGCGATTTTCGCCTGCGTGGCGTAGTTCTTGGTCACCATCTGCTGCGTCTTGTTGTAGATGGTCGCATCGGCGCCGTTGGCGGCGAAATTGAAGGCGCTGACGAATTCGGCGTAGCGCTTGTCGGTCAGCTTGTTGGCGAAGCTGTTAGGATCGGAGACGCCTTCCTTAAGTGCCTTGACCATGAAGGCCTTGGCGTAGTCCATGTCCTCGAGCCCGTATGCCTTCATGGCATATTTGAACAAACGGTCATTCTTGACGAAATCGTCGATCGATTTCACCTTGGTGATGTTGTCCAGATAATATTTGGTATCGCGATCGACCACGGGCTGCTGCTCGATCCTGTCGAGCGACTTCGAGATGTCCTTGGTGATGAGCTGGTAGCTGGTAAAGGTATTAAGCAAAGACGTGCCTCCGGCCGAAGCTATGCCAGCACAATACCCCCACTTCCTTGCGCGAAACTGAATCGTCTCCGACGCTTTCGATTCAAGCCTCACACAAGGCACGGGAGCTATCCCTTACGCCTGATGTGAAATGCGGAAGGACCTTTCGTGGGCATTCTGATTGGACTGGTGGTTACGCTCGGCTGCGTCCTTGGCGGCTTCATGGCCATGGGCGGCCATCTTCACGTGCTGGTCCAGCCGTGGGAAGCCGTGGTCATCTGCGGCGCCGCGTTCGGCACGTTTCTTGTCGCCAATCCGATGAAGACGGTCAAGGATACCGGCAAGGCCATCCTCGAGGCGTTCAAGCAGGCGGTGCCGAAGGAACAGAACTACCTGGAAACACTGGGCGTGCTGCACAGCCTGATGCGCGAACTGCGCTCGAAGTCGCGCAGCGAGGTCGAGGCGCATATCGACAATCCCGAGGAATCGGCGATCTTCCAGGCCTTTCCGACCGTACTCAAGAATCACGATCTGACGAATTTCATCTGCGATTACTGTCGCATCATCATTATCGGCAATGCCCGCTCGCACGAGATCGAGGCGCTGATGGACGAGGAAATCCAGACCATCAAGTCCGACAAGATGAAGGCCTATCACGCAATGGTGGCGGTCGGGGACGGCTTGCCAGCGCTCGGCATCGTCGCCGCCGTGCTCGGCGTGGTCAAGGCGATGGGTGCGCTCGACCAGTCGCCGGAAATCCTCGGCGGCCTGATCGGCGCGGCCCTGGTCGGCACCTTCCTCGGCATCTTCCTGTCCTACGCGGTGGTCGGACCCGTCGCCACCAAGATCAAGACGGTGCGCGAGAAGAACAACCGCCTCTACATCATCGTCAAGCAGACGCTGCTGGCCTACATGAACGGCGCGCTGCCGCAGGTGGCGATCGAGTTCGGCCGCAAGACGATCTCGTCCTATGAACGGCCGACGATCGACGCCGTCGAGCAGAGCACGATGAACACCGGCTCCGTCGAAAAGAAGGCCGCCTGAACGATGCGCGACAGATCGGTCCCAGCACTGTCATGACCAGTCCGGGCAGCCCAGCGGAAGCGCGCTCGCTGATCATCGAGCGCCTGGTCGGCGACAGCGGCGAAGCCGCCCAGGTCATCGACGCTGGGCGGGCCATGGCCGAGCGCGCCGTGCCGCTGCTGCAGAAAGGCCTGACCGGTGAGCTTGGCGTTCCGGTCATTGTCGATCTCAAAGCGATACAGGTTAGCCGCGTTCCCGAGGCGCGTTCGCGCGCCGGCGACACGTTTGCCCTGACCGTCGTCGGCTCGTCCGTGTCCTCCGATGCGATGACCCTGGTGATCGATGCACCGGCGATCGCGATCATGGTCTGCACGCTGTTCGGCGGCGATCCGGATCTGCCGGTGTCGCCAATCGAGCGCGATCTGTCACAGATCGAAATCGATGTCTCGACCATGGTGTTCCAGCAGGTCGCGCAGGCCCTCAATGGATCGGGAAAGCGCTCGCTCGACCTGCGCCTGCCGGCGCCGCGGGCAATGTCGGGCACCGAGGCGAAGCGGCACGTGCTGCGCGACGGCGCGGCGATCCGCATCGTCCTTGGCATCTCGACGCCGGCCGACAGCGGCACCGTCACCGTGACGATGCCGCAGCGTGTCGTGCTGGCCAGCCGGGACAGTGCCGTCGCCGCCGGCGAGAACGATCAGGGAGCCAGCTGGCGCGCGCGCTTTTCGGAAGAAGTGATGCGCTCCACGGTGGCACTCGAGGCCACCATGCCGCTGGCGCGGCTGACACTCGGCGACCTTGCCGGTTTTGAAATTGGCCAGGTCATCGAGTTCGAGGAAACGGCGCAGTCGCAGGCACGCCTCAGCGCGCGCGGCAAGACGCTATTCGTGTGCGAGTTCGGCAAACTGGGACAGAATTACACCGTCCGAATCAGGCATCCCTACGATGCCGGGCAGGATTTTATCGAAGCGCTGATGCCGGCTTCTGCCGGCCGCGCCTGACATTTGGAGACGACGCATGGCCAAGACCAAGGTGGAAGCCGACCTCGACCAGCCGGACGAGCAGCTCGACCGTGCCATTGAAGAGTTGCGCGGCGTCCTGCATGAAGAGGAGCAACGCCCCGATGCGGCGTTCAGGGCCGCTTCAGGTGCCAATTCGAGCGTCATCATGAATATCCCCGTCGATGTCCAGATCATCCTCGGCAGCACCGAGATGCCAGTCTCCGACCTGATGGCGCTGCAGAAGGGGTCGACCGTGGCGCTCAATCGCCGCATCGGCGAACCTGTCGACGTCGTGGTCAACGGCCGCAAGATCGCGCGCGGCGAGATCACCGTGTTGGAAAGCGATCCGTCGCGCTTCGGCATCAGGCTGACCGAAATCATCGCCGGCACGAAGGGCGCCTAGGACATGGGTTGCGGAGCTTGCCGGTGGCAGCAGAGGCGAGTGGCATGACGACGCCGGTGACCTTGACCCGCGCGCAGAAGGCGGCCGCCATATTGGTGGCGATGGGCAAGCCGTCGGCCAGCCGCCTGCTGAAATTCTTCAAGCAGGAAGAACTGAAGGCGCTGATCGAGGGCGCCCGTCTGCTGCGGACGATTCCGCAAAGCGATCTCGAGCGCATCGTCGCCGAGTTCGAGGCCGAGTTCACCGAAGGGGCGGGATTGCTCGATTCCGCCGACAGGATGGACACCATCCTCAATGAGTCGCTGTCGCCCGAAGAGATGAGCGCGATCATGGGCGACAAGAGATTCGAGGTCGCACCGGAAGGCCCGCCGCCGATCTGGCCCGAGCTCGAAAAGCTCGAGCCGGCGCGGCTTGGCGCCTTCCTGGCCGGTGAGCATCCACAGACCGCGGCCATGGTGCTGTCGAAGCTGGCGCCGCAAGTGGCGGCGAGCGTATTGTTGACGTTGACCAAGTCGACGCGCGGCGAAATCATCAAGCGCATGGTGACGATGGCCAATGTTCCGGAAGCCGCCAGCAGGATCGTCGAAAACCGGTTGCGCAGCAGTGTGCTGACGGAAACCTCGACCAAGGACACGTCGGCCGGGCAGGCGCGCGTCGCCAGCGTTCTCAACGAACTGGACAAGCCGCTGCTCGAGGAGGTCATGCAGGACCTGGAAGCCGCCGGCACGCCCGATCTCGATGGTGTCCGGGCTCGCCTGTTTGCCTTCGACGACCTGCCGCTGCTCACCCAGAAGGCGCGGGTGCTGCTGTTCGACGGGCTGTCGACCGAATTGGTCACGCTGGCCCTGCGCGGCGCGCAGGCGGGACTTGCGGAATCAGTGCTGTCGGCGATCGGCGCGCGGTCGCGGCGCATGATCGAAGCCGAACTCGGACAGGGATCGGAAGGAGTTCCTCTCGCTGACATTACGGCGGCGCGCAAGACAATCGTGACGACGACGATCCGGTTGTCACGCGAAGGCGCTTTCGAGCTCCCCTCGACCCAGAACGCCGCTTAAGACCGCGCCATGGCTGACGCGGTCGACAAGGATTCGAAAACCGAAGAGGCGACGGAAAAGAAGATCCGCGACACCATCGAACAGGGCAAACTGCCCCATTCGCGGGAAACGGCGCTCCTTGCGTCCTTCGTCGCCATACTGGTGTTCACCGTCTTCTACGCCAAGGATGCCGTCATCGACCTCGGCATGTTCCTGTCTATGTTCCTGGAGAAGCCGGAAGCCTGGCCGATGGACACCGAGACCGATGTCATCGCGCTCTACAAGATCGTCCTCCTCGAGGTCGGCCGCGCCGTCTTGAGCCTGTTCGTGCTGCTGACCGTAGCCGGCGTCGGCGCCTCGGTGTTCCAGAACATGCCGCAATTCGTCGGCGAGCGGGTCCGGCCGCAATTTTCGCGCATCTCGATCGTCAAGGGCTGGAACAGGCTGTTCGGCATCCAGGGCTTCGTCGAGTTCGCGAAGTCCATCGGCAAGGTCGGCTTTGCCATCCTCGTGCTGATCTTCACGCTGTCGGAAGACCACCGCAAGCTGCTTGCCGGGATGATCACCAATCCGGTTGCCTTCGGTCTCGTCATCCGTGGCATCGCCGTCGACATCCTGGTGGCGATCGTCTTCGTCATGGGGCTGATCGCGGCAATCGACATCGTCTGGTCGCGCTTCCACTGGAAGCAGGACCTGCGCATGAGCAAGCAGGAGGTCAAGGATGAGTTCAAACAGTCCGAGGGCGACCCGATCGTCAAATCGCGGCTGCGCTCGCTGGCGCGCGACCGGGCGCGCAAGCGGATGATGACGGCGGTGCCGCGCGCGACGCTGATCATCGCCAACCCGACGCACTTCTCGATCGCGCTGAAATATGTGCGCGACGAGGACTCGGCACCGATGGTGCTGGCCAAGGGGCAAGATCTGGTGGCGCTGAAAATCCGCGAGATTGCCCGCGAACACAACATCCCGATCTTCGAGGACGTGGCGCTCGCCCGCTCCATGTACAAGCAAGTTTCGGTCGATAATGTGATCCCGTCACAATTCTACCAGGCCGTCGCCGAACTGGTGCGGATCGTCTACTCGAAAAAGGCTGAGCGGAGACAAATTTCATGAACCGCCAACCGCACGCAAAATCCCGCGAGATCATCGTCGCCAGCGCCATCGAGCAGGTGGTGGGGGAACTGAGGCTGATCGATGTCGCCGACTACATCGCCTTCATCCGGCTTGAGCATTTCGCGTGCCTGTCGGATCTGGTCGATTCAGCGGTGGAGCTGTTCTTCATGCCTGGCACGCTGCGGCTTGGCCATGGCGGCGAGGCGCATGTCGACTGGAGCGGCAGCCCGCGCATCGTGCTTGACCTGGAGCTGAGGCCGCCCGGCGTCACCGTCTATTTCCAGCTGACGCTGGGCGAGCTCGGTGCCTCGGTGGTGGTCAACTACGTGTCGTTCGAGAAGCCGGGCGAAGACCCCGAGCACAACACGGCGCTGCTCGAGGCTGTGATCGAAGAGGCGCGTATCCGAAAGGTCGAACCACTCGCTTATCGCTGACGTCGATCGCGAGCCGCCGCCGGCCGATCCTCGAATTATCCTATTCGATCAGGCCCAGCCGCAGCGCCTTGGCCACGGCCTGGTTGCGGTTGACGGCGTTCAGCTTCTGGGTCGACTGGGTCAGATACTGGTTGGCGGTGTGCACCGACAGCTTCAGGAGCCGCGCGATCTCTTCGCTAGTGTTGCCGTTGGCGGTCAGCTTCAGGCATTCGAGTTCACGCTTGGAAATGGCGCGCATGCGGCCGGCATCGCCCGGACGGATGCGGGCGACGGCGGCGAACAGCGAAAAGCAGCGGGCGTGGATCTCGTAGAGGGCGTCCTGCGGCAAGGCGATCTCGGAGCCAAGGAAAACGACGAGGCCGCATTGGCCGCGATCGGCATGGACCGGGAAGGCGATGCCGCTGGTGCCGGGCGCCAGCGCCGCCATCTGCTCGGTCCAGGCGAGATTGCCGAACATCTCCGCCATGGCGGCGACACCGTCATCGGTCCACCAGCGCGGTTCGGTCGAGATGCGGGTGTGGCGCACGATCTCCTCGCCATTGGCACCTGAAATGAACTTTGTCGCCACGGCGATCCCGGGATAGTCGGAATCGAAGCAAGGAACTAGCCGTGCCCGTTCGGGCGAGGGGCTGACAAAGAACAAGCCGAAGGCCGAGGCGTTGATGTCGACTGATATCCAGCGGCAGCGGCGCACGGCATCGGGAATGGTGACGGCGTGATGGGTTTCGGAGCCAAGCGTGAAGGCGCCGAACGGGTTGCGCTGCTCGTTGAAGAGGGCTTCGGCAGCCTCCTTGATATCGGCGTGTTTCAAATGATGCCGCTCCTGATCGCCGTGGCGATGGCCATCGCGCGGTTGCTGGCCGCGAATTTCTGGATGGCGTGGGTGATGTAGCTGTTGACGGTGTTGGAGGAGACGCCAAGGATAACGGCGACCTCGTCGGTGGTCTTGCCTTCGGAAACCCAGAACAGGCATTCACGCTCGCGATCCGACAGCGGATCCTGCATGGCGGCGGCGGCGATCAATTGCGGGATGTGCGAAAGCGCGTAGCAGCATTTCAGTTGCGCCCGCATCAGCGCCGGCTGGTCGATGCCGCCGACAGTCGCCGCCGAGAACAGGGCGAACAGGCGCTGGCGGCCGACATTGAGGCGCAGCGAATAGATTTCGGCATGGCCGAGCACGTCGAGAAGGCGCGCCTCTTCGCCGGTGATCAATCCGTCTGCTGCGGGTGCCTGAGATGCTACCAGCGGCTGCGGACGGATGCCGGGCGCGACGGTGAGCGCGCCTTGCGCAAGCCCGGCGATCAGCCGCTTGCCGATCAGCTCGATGGCATCGAAAATCCAGTTGGACGAGACGATGCGCGCATCGTTGCGGTCCTGGTCGTGGACGATGGCGACAAGCATGTAGCTGTCGGCGCCGATCTCGGCGGTCAGTTGCATGAAAAAGCTGGTCAGATCGCCGCGCGACGTCAGGCGCGAGCCCAATGTGTCGGATTGAAGTGGCGCGGCGGGACTGCTCATTCTTGTTGCTTTTGGCCGGAATCGTTTCTGCTGTCCGGCTGCTGGAAGCCAGCCGCCGAACCCGAATACGCATTACTTTGACGAAGACACACGCGTGGCGCAGGGCTGCGCCAACCAGATCCGAATCCATTCAGGGAACGCGAAGCCGTCCGCGTCTGGTGCCGGAAAAACTCCGGAACAAGAGACTTTGGGTGGTCGCCGCGCCCCCCAAGGACCGGCTGATTCGGGTCTAATCTACCCGCAGTTGAATCCGACATCAAACGCGATTTGACAAAATCGAATCTGGTGGACTCAGGTGCGACTCAGAGGTCTATTTTCGCGCCTTGGACAGAAGACAGAGACGCGAAAAGTCCTCACTGATTGCAAACCGGCCATATCGGCGGCTAGTCGATTCCGGTAGGTTCGGGAACGTTGAAGAGGCGGGCGCCCCTTGCAGCCATGCCTGCGGGCGGCAGGCCGTCGCAATCATCTCGCGGCGGCACGCAGTGGGGTGGCAATTTGGTTTCGGGGGAAACAATGAGCGATTCATTTCAGGAAGTTACATCCGTCTCGTGGTTCGGGCGCATCAAGCGGGCGGTCGGCGGGGTCATCTTCGGCCTGCTTCTGGTGGTGCTGATGGTGATCGGGCTGTTCTGGAACGAGGGCCGCGCGGTGCAGACGGCGCGCTCTTTGGCCGAAGGGGCCGGCGCCGTCGTCTCGGCCAATGCCGACAGCGTCGATGCCGCCAATGACGGTAAATTGGTGCATGTCAGCGGGCCGGTGACGGCGGACAGCGGTCTCGCCGATCCGGATTTCGGCATCGCGACGCAAGGGCTGCGGCTGTCGCGCAGCGCCGAGATGTATCAGTGGAAGGAAGAATCCAAATCCGAGACCACCAAGAAGCTTGGCGGCGGCGAGGAAACGGTGACCACCTACAGCTATTCGAAGGTGTGGGACGACAGCCAGATCGATTCGTCGGATTTCAAGAAGCCGGACGGCCACCAGAATCCGCCGATGGCGATCCACAGCCGGACCTTCCAGATTCCGCAAGGCAAGCTCGTCGCCTTCGATCTCGACACGCCGGTGCTTGATCGCATCGAGGGCGACAAGGCGTATTCGCTGTCGCCCGACCAGTCGGCCGCGATCAAGGCCGCCTATACCGGCACCAGGCCGCTCAGCATCGTCGACGGCAAGATCTATCTCGGCGCCGACACCACAACGCCGGCGCTGGGTGACTATCGCATCGGCTACGAACTGGCGCCGCTCGGTGTGATCAGCATCGTCGCGCGGCAGGCCGGCAGCCGGTTCGAGCCTTACCAGACCGAGGCGGGCGATGCGTTGCTGATGGTCGACACCGGCACTGTCCCGGCCGACAAGATGTTCGCCGAGGCAGTCAGTGCAAACACGCTGATCACCTGGCTGCTGCGCGCCGCCGGCCTGCTGTTGCTGACCATCGGCTTTGCCCTGTTCCTCAGCCCGATCGGCGTGATCCTAGACGTCATCCCGTTCCTCGGCAGCATGGCGCGGATGGGAACCGGCATCATCGCCTTCTTCCTGGCGATCTTGGTCGGCACGACGACGATCGCGATTGCCTGGTTCTGGTATCGGCCGGTTCTGGCGGTGGGCATCCTTGCGGCCGGCGTCATCGCGGCAGCGGCGGTCTACTATCTCGGCCGCTCGCGCAAACCGGCCGAGCCAACCGTCGCGCCCAGCGTTGGCGCCGCCACCTGATCGCGAGAATCCGGGCGGCGTTGCCGCCCGGTCCTGGTTGTCTCTGCTTATGCCTGTCGTTGTCCCAAAACCGCTCCGTGGCCGGCACTATCTGTCTTCGAAGCCCGTCAGCACGCCGACGGCATTGACGCCGATCTCTTCGACGGCATAGCCGCCTTCCATCACGAACAGCGTCGGCAGACCGAGTTTTGCGATGCGGCGGCCGATCTTCGGATAGTCCGGGCTCTTCAGCTTGAACTGGCTGATCGGGTCCTTCTCGAACGTGTCGACACCGAGCGAGACGATGACGACATCGGGCGCATAAGCGGCAAGCTTAGCGCAGGCATCCTCCAGCGAGGCGTTCCAGGCGTCCCAGTCGGTGCCGAAGGGCATGGGATAATTGATGTTGAAGCCTTCGCCTGCACCGGCGCCGCGTTCGTCGGCATGGCCGAGGAAGAACGGGTACTCGACCATCGGATCGCCATGCAGGTTGAGCACCTGCACGTCGGCACGGTCATAGAATATCTCCTGCGTGCCGTTGCCGTGGTGGTAGTCGACATCCAGGATCGAGATGCGTTTGGCGCCCTGGTCGCGGAACCATTGCGCAGCAACGGCGGCGTTGTTGATGTAGCAGTAACCGCCCATGAAGCCGGCACCGGCATGGTGGCCGGGCGGCCGGCAGAGCGCGAAGGCGGATGTCTCGCCGCCCTTGACCATGCTGGCGGCGGTCAGCGCCACGTCATAGGACGACTTGATCGCGGCCCATGTGCCTTCGACGAAGGTGGCGCCGGCATCGAAGGAATAATAGCCGAGCAGCGCGTCGACGCGCTTTGGCGGTACGTCGCCGCGCAGGCCGCGCGTCGGCCAGGTGAAGGGCATCGCCGTGCCCGTGAGGCCAGCTTCCACCCACTGCGGCCAGACCGTTGGCAGGAAGTCGATGTAGTCAGATTTGTGGATGCGCTTGGCGGCGGCGAGATCATGCTCGAGCGGCAGGACGATCGGCCCTAACT
>NZ_RZRQ01000127.1:0-16042 GCF_003997785.1 Mesorhizobium sp. M7D.F.Ca.US.004.01.2.1
GTGCCGGCAAGCCTGTCGCCGTTCATGGCGGTGTATTCGAGTTCGATGGCCGATACCTTGCCCCCGTCGACGATTACCCGCTTCGGCTGCAGCCAGTGGCGGATGGTGACGCCATTGGCGGCGGCCAGATCCTGTTCGAACCCGGAAGCGTTCATGTGCTCCTGGCCGCGCCGGTAGCAGATCGTCACCTCCTCGGCGCCGAGCAGTTTCGACTGCACGGCCGCGTCGATCGCCGTCATGCCGCCGCCGATGACGACCACGCGGCGGCCCACCGGCAGGCCGGAAAGGTCACTGGCCTGACGCAGTTCGGCAATGAACTCGACCGCATTGATGACGCCGTCGGCGTCCTCGCCATCGGCGCGCAGCGCATTGACGCCGCCAAGCCCCATGCCGAGAAACACCGCGTCGTAGTTGCGGATCAGGTCGGACAGCTGGTAGTCGCTGCCGAGCGCCTTGCCGTTCTGGATGTCGATGCCTCCGATCGCGGTCACGTAGTCGACTTCGGCCTGGGCGAAATTGTCGACGCTCTTGTAGGCGGCGATGCCGTATTCGTTGAGGCCGCCGGCCTTCGGCCGCGCTTCGAGGATGGTCACGTCATGGCCATGGCGGGCGAGCCGATGCGCGGCGGCAAGCCCAGCCGGGCCGGCGCCGACCACGGCGACCGTCTTCCCGGTCGGCTCGGCGCGTGGATAAAACTGCTTGTTCTCGCCCATGGCGACATCGGTGGCGTAGCGCTGCAAGCGGCCGATCTGCACCGGCTTGCCTTCCGCCACCTCGCGCACGCAGACTTCTTCGCACAGCGTCTCGGTCGGGCAGACGCGCGCGCACATGCCGCCCAGGATGTTCTGGTCGAAGATGGTCTTGGCTGAACCGATCGGATTGCCGGTCGAGATCTGGCGGATGAACAGCGGAATGTCGATCGAAGTCGGGCATGCATTCATGCACGGCGCATCGTAGCAGAAATAGCAGCGGTCGGATTCGACCAGCGCCTCGTGGTGATCGAGCGGCGGGTGCAGGTCGGAAAAATTGTCCGCATATTGGTCGGCCGAGAGCCTGCCGCCTGCAATGCCTTCCCTGAATTGGCCTTCTGGCATCGTCAGTTCCCCATGTTTTGTTTTGGGGAAGGCTAGCACGTTTTATTTTTTTATCAATTGGTCAATTTTCGACGCAAGCCCCTGAAAAGGCTGGACAATAACATGACTTTTTCACTCATATTATTGCGACTGCGGTTGCGTTTGCAGCGGGAGCGAAGGGGCGGGCTCAAGTCCGCCGTGGATAGCCCTGACCTCGTCCGCGACCAGTTGCTGCAACCGCCACAGATTGCGATCGTGGATGCCGAACGCTTCGAGGTGGCTGACCGTGTTGTAGAGGTATTCGGCCCCGGATCCGATATGCCCGCAGGCCCTGGCCAGCACGCTCGCCACTCTGTCCAGCGGCTGGTTCAGCGACGTTCCCCTGCCCTTCACGCCGACTCAGAAGCCAAGCGCACGCAGCGCGCCTTGCGGCGTATGTACCGGCAGCCACCTGACCGTGTCGATGCTTTCGTGGTCGCTGATTTCGCGTCGCAGCAGTCTTTCGATCTGGCCCGGTTTTTCGCCCTCCGGCAAACGATAGATCACCCCCTTGCAGCGTCCGCCCCGTTCGAGTGCCATCATCAAACCCGGCTGCTCGGCGCTGCCGCGCCAGCGCACCATGTCGAGGCAGAAGGAGCGGTGCCAGCCAAAGGCGGTGGCGAGCTGTTGCTCGACCGACTCGAATTCCGGCTTCCAGATCAGCGATCCGTAGGCGAACACCCATAGCGGCCCCTCGTCGGCTTCCTCGGACAGCCGCAAGGCAAGGGTGCGGAAATCCTCGTCGTTCAACTCCGTCCAGCTCGGGTCCGGACCGGGATCGGCCTCTTCCCGATGGCACAGTGCGACAAGCTCGGGCGTGAGCGACATCAAGCGCATGAACGACAACCCCTCATCACCGCAGAGAAATCGAAAACCGCGGGGCGCGCAACCGGGGAACGCTTGGCATGTAGAGACATTGTTGTTCGGGCGGTGTCGGATTTCTGTCGTGAAGATCGTCCTAGGATGGATCGGACGACGATCGATGCATGAAAGGTGAGGAGACCGAAAATGCCAAAATCCCCGATGCCCTTCTTCTGGTACGAATTGATGACCACAGATCTCGACGCCGCCGAGACGTTCTACCCCAAGGTGGTTGGCTGGACGGCGCAGCCTTTCGACGTGGCGCCCGGCATGCCGCGCTATGTCGTCATGAATGTCGGCGAGCGTGGCGTCGGCGGCCTGATGACGATGCCCGAGGATGCCGCCAAGATGGGCATGCCGCCCGCCTGGCTCGGCTACATCAAGACAAGTGAAGTCGATGCCTCGACGGCATCGCTGGAGAAAGCCGGCGGCACCGTTCATCGCCAGCCCGACGACATTCCGGGCGTCGGCCGCTTTGCCGTCGTCGCCGATCCGCAGGGCGCGACCTTCATGTTCCTGCAGCCGAACGGTCCGGACCAGCCTGTCGTGCCGGCCAGCACGCCGGGCCATATCGGCTGGCACGAGCTCTATACGAGTGACTGGAAGGCCGCGTTCGATTTCTATTCCGACCAGTTCGGCTGGGTCGATGCCGGCGATTTCGACATGGGCCCGATGGGCACCTACCAGACCTTCACGGCCGGCCCCGAATCCGGCGGCGGCATCATGAACAAGCCGCAGCAGATCCCCGTGCCGGTCTGGCAGTTCTACTTCAATGTTCCGGCCATCGATGCGGCGGCCAAACGGGTGACCGACAATGGCGGCAAGATCCTGATGGGGCCGATGGAGGTCCCCGGCGGCAGTTGGATCGTGCAGTGCCAGGACCCGCAAGGCGCACACTTCGCCTTGATGGCGCCGGTCCGCTGACGGCGATAAACACCGCTGGTACAAAGCGCCGGCCCTTCATCGCACCACCGATGAAGGGCTGTATTCCTCTGCTTGGCGACCGATTTATTCCGGCGCCAGCACCGCGACCTTCAGGTCCGCCTTTTTCGCACCGCTGAACTGGACGGTGGCCGGGCCGGGCGCAAGCTTGAAGCGCACGCTCTTGCGGATGCCGGGGCAGGTTTTCACGCCGCTATAGCCCGCCGACTTGATGGCGTGGCCATCCTGAATAACATCGACCCAGGCCTCGCCTGACAGACTTATCTGGATGGCTCCCTTAGGCGGCACTTCCACGCTGGCGACGGCGCCAAACGTGTCTGAGGCCGGGGCACGTTCGGGTGCCAGTGCGAAGCCGGCCTTCTCCACCGGCACAAGTGCCAGATCCGCGGCAGCGCCCACCGCCAGCGTTGCTCCCGACGGTGTTGCCGGGGCGGCGGCAAACAGCGCCTGTTCCCGCGTGACCGGCCACTTGAAGGCCTCACAGCCGGCCTCCTCGGCTATGGCGAAGCTGGTACTTGCAAGGATTGCGAACAGGCTGATGACGAGTTTTTTCATGGCAAAGGGAACCCACATGTTCGGAACAGCCATCCATCGATACAACCATTGCGATACAAATGCAACCTTGACGAGAAAAATATGAAAGGTCAGGGCGGGAACATTTCCGGTCACCGATTGTTGATGGCGGACCATGGGAAGTGAATGGTCCGATGCCCGGAGATAATCTACGGCCGGTCCGGGAGGCTAAACGGAGTTTTAGATGAAGCTTTTCGAAAGCCTCGCCAAATACCAGCCGCAAGCCCTGGGCATGCTGCGCATCGTGACCGCGCTGCAATTCATCGAACACGGCACCCAGAAATTGTTCAATTTTCCTGTCAGCGACCAACCCCATGCGCTCACTGGGTTGACGATCGCCGCTGGAATTCTCGAATTCGCCGGCGGCATTCTGCTGGCGCTGGGCCTGTTCACCCGACCTGTCGCGTTCCTTCTGGCCGGCGAAATGGCGATCGCGTATTTCATGGCGCATATGCCGCGCGACTTCTTCCCGGTCAACAACGGCGGCGATTTGGCAATCTCGTTCTGCTTCATCTTCCTTTATCTGTTCTTTGCCGGCGCCGGCGCCTTCGCGCTGGACAACCGCCGCAGCACGTAGCACCTTGATAATTTGAATAATGCGCGCCTAGGCTTCAGGCGCGCATCCTTTCGAAATTGGCGTCGAACAGCGGCGCCGGCTGCATGCGCGCCGCATGGCGTTTGCCCAGCAACTCGATCTCGAAGCCGTCGCTCTCATCGGCGATCTCCTTCGGCACGTAGCCGACGGCGACGGATTTCTTCGAGTGATGTGCATAGCCGCCCGAGGTCACCCAGCCGCGCACCGCACCGTCGAACCAGATCGGCTCGTCACCGATGACATCGGCGTCGTCGGCCTCGACGATGAAGGCACGCAGGCGCAATTTGCCGCCCTGCTTGCGCTCGGCGAGAGCCGCGGCCTTGCCGATGAAGTCGGCGTCCTTGCCATAGGCGACGAAGCGGTCGAGCCCGGCTTCCAGCGGACCGTAGATCGGCCGGTATTCGCGCGCCCATGAGCCGTAGTTCTTCTCCAGCCGCAGCGCGTTGAGCGCACGCGAGCCGAACAGGCCGATGCCGAATTCCTCACCCGCAGCCATCAGGGCCTGGAAGGCGGCGCGCTGATACTCCGGCGCTACCCACATCTCGTAGCCGAGATCGCCGGTGTAGCTGACGCGGCCGACCAGGCACGGCGCCATGCCGATATCCATCCTGCCAATGGCCATGAACGGAAATGCCGTATTGGAGACATCCGAGCGTGTGGCCTTTGCCAGCACATCGCGCGCCTTCGGCCCGGCGATCGACAGGCCGGTGAGCTTCGCGCCCAGCGCCTCGATGCGCACCGAACCGTCGTCAGGCAAGTGCTTCTCGAACCAACGCATATGGTATTGCTCGGCGATGCCCGAACCGGCGAGGAACCAGCCTTCCCCATCTCGATCAAGAGGGGCAAGATTGGCCAGCGTGAAGTCGCCGATCAGCCTGCCATCTTCCTTCAGCATAGGCGCCAGCGTCATGCGGCCGGGCTTCGGCAGCTTGCAGGCAAGCATCCGGTCGAGCCAGACGGCCGCCCCCTCGCCCGTCACCTTGTATTTGGCGAAGCTCGAAATCTCGGACAGGCCGACGCCGTCACGAACGGTCGCAACCTCCTTGGCGACCTGGGTGAAGTCGCTCGAGCGACGCCAGGAGAACTCGTCCTTGACGCCCTCCGGCGCGTACCAGAGCGGCACCTCCAGCCCGTAAGCAACGCCCCATTGCGCACCCTTGGCCGACAGCAGGTCGTAGATCGGCGTCGTCTTCAGCGGCCGCCCGGCGGGCAGCTCCTCATTGGGGAAGCGGATCGAAAAGCGTCTGGAATAATTCTCGCGCACCTTGGCGTTGGTGTAGGCCATCGTCGCCCAGTCGCCATAGCGCGCGACATCCATCGCCCAGATGTCGGCGCCGGGATCGCCCTCGATCATCCAGTTGGACAGAGCGAGGCCGACGCCGCCGCCCTGCGAAAAACCGGCCATGACGCCGCAGGCGACCCAGAAACCAGGCAGCCCGCGCACTGGCCCGACCAGCGGGTTGCCGTCCGGCGCGAAGGTGAAAGGGCCGTTGATGATCTGCTTGATGCCGGTGTTCTGGAAGGCCGGGAAATGCCGGAACCCAACCTCCAGCGACGGTGCGATGCGGTCGATGTCGGGCGCCAGCAATTCATGGCCGAAATTCCACGGCGTCTGGTATTCGGACCACGGCTTGTTGGCCTTCTCATAGGTGCCCATCAGCATGCCGCCGCGCTCCTGGCGCAGATAGAGCTCGCCGTCGAAATCGACCGCGTGGATGATCTCCGTGCCGGTCTTGGCGTTCCAGGCGGCTACCTCCGGCATATCCTCGGTGATCAGGTACATGTGCTCCATCGCCAGCACCGGCAGTTCGAGGCCAACCATGCGGCCGACCTCGCGCGCCCACAGGCCGCCGGCATTGACGACATGCTCGGCCACCACCTCGCCCTTGTTGGTGATGACCCGCCACAGCCCGTCGGCGCGCCGCACGATGTCCTCGACCTTGGTGAAGCGCTCGACCTCGGCGCCCAACTTGCGTGCGGCCTTGGCATAGGCATGGGTGACGCCCGACGGATCGAGATGGCCGTCCTCCTTGTTCCTGACGGCGCCGACGAACTGCTTGGGATCGAGCAGCGGCATGAGTTCGGCCGCTTCGTTGGGTGAGATCTCCTCGAGCTCGATGCCGAGATAGCGGCCCTTGGCAACAACACCGCGCAGCCAGTCGAGCCGCGCCTCGGTCGCCGCCAGAAGCACACCTCCGGTCAGATGCACGCCGGTCGCCTGGCCGGAAAGCTCCTCGATCTCCTTGTAGAGGCTAATCGTGTATTTCTGCAGCTTGGCGACGTTGGGGTCACCGTTGATGGTGTGCATGCCGCCGGCCGCGTGCCAGGTCGAGCCGGATGTCAGTTCGTCGCGCTCCAGCAGGACAACATCGGTCCAACCATGGCGGGCAAGATGGAACAGCACGGAGCACCCGACGACGCCACCGCCAATGACCACGACCTTTGCATGCGATTTCATGGATTCTTCTCTGATATCAGTGAGTTGGATGGGTGAGTGGATTCAAGCTGCGAGGCATCACGGCTCGCCCTGCCCGATCGCTTCCTTGCGCTTGGCCATGTAAGCCTCCAGCGCCTCGCGCACGGCGATATCCATCACCGGCTCGACATAGTCCTCCAGCGCCTTCTTCCACAGTCGCGTCGCGCGCGCCGCGGCGTCGAGCCCGCCGGCCTCCTGCCAGGCCTCGTAATTCTGCCAGTTGGACAGCATCGGCTGGTAGAAGGCGGTGGCGTAGCGCTCCAGCGTGTGCAGTTCGCCGAAGAAATGCCCTCCGGTCGGCACCGCGCCCAGCGCCTCGACGGCAAGTTCCGCCTCGTTGACCTCGATCGGGCGCAGAAACTCCATCATGTGCTGGATCATCTCGACGTCGATGATGAGTTTTTCGAACGACGCCGTCAGCCCGCCCTCCTGCCAGCCGGCGGCGTGGTAGACGAGATTGCCATGGCCGAGCACCGCGCCCCACAGCGCCATCAGCGTCTCATAGGCGCCTTGCGCATCGGCGGCGTTGGAAGCCGAGCCCGGCGTCGTGCGGTACGGAAGCCCGTAGCGCCGCGCCAGTTGCCCCGACGCTATGTTGGCCTTGGTATTCTCGGGCGTGCCGAAGGCCGGCGCGCCCGACTTCATGTCGACATTGGAGGTGAAGGCGCCATACATCACCGGCGCGCCGGGCCGCACCAGCTGCGTCAGCACGACGCCGAACAGCGCCTCGGCATTCTGCTGCGCCAGCGCCCCGGCCAGCGTCACCGGGCTCATCGCTCCCATCAGCGTGAACGGCGTCACCGCCACCGACTGGCCGAACTCGGCCATCGTCATCAGCCCTTCGGCCATCATCTCGTCGAAGCGGCGCGGCGAGTTGACCGAGATGATGGTGGTGATGCCGGGATCGTCGCGCATCTGGTCGAGCGTCAGCCCACGTGCGATGGCCATCATCTCGATGCCGTCCAGTGCCCTGCCCCGGCCTATCGCCGAGACATGGAAACTCTTGTCGGTGAGCGTCAGGTTGGTGAAATAGGTGTCGAGATGGCGGGAGTTGGCCGGCAGTTCCACCGGCGCGCAGACCTGGTTGCCGAGCATGTGGATGCAGTTGAAATGCTGCGCCAGCCGGGTGAGATCCGAATAATCGCGCAAATTGCCGGCGCGGCGGCCGCGCTCCATGTCGTGCACATTGGGCGGCCCGGCAACGAGCGTGAAATTGATGGTGTTGCCGCCGAGATGAACCGCGTTGGCCGGGTTGCGCGGCGTCAACACATAGCTGGACTGGGTGGTCTTCAGCGCGTCTTCGACCAGGCCGCGATCAATACGGACATTCGCCGAGGCATGATCGACGCTGGCGCCTGCCTTCTCGAACAGCGACAGTGCGCGCGGGCTCATCACCTCGATGCCGAAATTCTCCAAGATGTGCATCGAAGCCTGGTGGATCTGCTCGATCTGGTCGGGCGAGAGCATGGCCATCGGCGGATAGGGATTTGTCACCCGCCTGAGCGGCAGTTGCGGGATGGCCGACGGGCCCCTGTTGCTGGTGCGCTCGGCGCCGCGTTTGCGTCTTGGTTCGTTCATGCCTGGCATCAAAGCCCCGGCAACCCGGGCAAGCTGTCAGAAATACGCCGTTTGCGGGCGTGATTTTAGCCACGGCGGCATTTCTGCAATATCTGTTTAGAAAAAGCGACAAAATATGTCGGATTGCAGGCGCGGGATTTCCTGAAGGGACTGCTCCGGCCAAGCGTTAACGGACGCTGCAAGATTCCCTTTATGATTTCGGCCTATTGCTCTGCCAATGCGTAGTTCGAGTTTTAGTAAAATTGGTGCGGTTTGCGTGCTGCTGGCGCTTTCGGCCTGCGCCACGCCGCCCAATCACATCAACAATGTCTGCGCCGTCTTCGACCAGAATGACGGCTGGTTCGACAACTGGCAGTCGGCCGCCGAGCGCACCCAGCAGAAATACGGCATCCCTGTTCCCGTGCTGATGGCGACGGTGCGCAAGGAATCCGGCTTCAAGAGCAATGCCCGGCCGCCGCGCACCAAGCTGCTCGGCTTCATTCCGTGGAAGCATGTCTCGACGGCCACCGGCTTCTCGCAGGCACTGGACGGCACCTGGTCGCAATATCAGCGTGAGACCGGCAACTGGGCAGCGCGGCGGACGAAATTCGCCGATGCGGTCGATTTCGTCGGCTGGTATCATTCCAAGACCGCTGACACGTACGGCGTCGCCCGCAACGACACCTACAATCTCTACCTTGCCTACTATCTCGGCTGGACCGCCTATGGCCGCGGCAACCGCGGCGACGCCGGAGTGCAGGGCTATGCCCGCGCCACCGAAAAGATGTCGCGGGACTATGCGCAGCAACTGAGCGAGTGCGGCAACTGAACGCTCCGCATCACTGATCTCGACCTTCCGACCGTCAGCTCGGCTCTTTGCCGCGCGGACGCTTCGGTGGGGTGGCAGTCGGGCCTGTATCCGTCACATGCGGCGCGTCTTCCGGCACGCCCTCATTGGCCGCGTGTTCCTTGTCGAACTTGATCACCGGCTCCATCTTGGCCAGCACGTCGTCGGAGAGCCAGCACAGGCTCATATGGCCGTCGCCGAGATGCTTGACCGGCGGCACCTTGGTCTCGCACAGATTGTCCGGCACCAGCTTCTTGTAGCCGCAGCGGGTCTGGAACGGACAGCCCGACGGCGGGTTCATCGCCGACGGAATGTCACCTTCCAGCACGATGTGGCGCTTCACCACGCTGGTGTCGGCGATCGGGATCGCCGACAGCAGTGCCTCGGTATAGGGGTGATAGGGCGGCGCGAAGATCTGGTCGGTCGTGCCTTGCTCGACGATATAGCCGAGATACATGACGACGACGCGGTCGGCGATGTAGCGCACGACGGACAGATCGTGGCTGATGAACAGCATCGTCGTCTTGTTCTTGCGCTGGATGTCCATCAGCAGTTCGGTTACCGCCGCCTGCACCGACACGTCGAGCGCCGACACCGGTTCGTCGGCCACCACCACCTTGGCGTCGCCGGCAAAGGCCCGCGCCACGCCGATACGCTGCTTCTGGCCGCCCGAAAGCTGGCGCGGCTTGCGGGTCTCGAACGCCCTTGGCAGCTTCACCAGGTCGAGCAGTTCCAGCATGCGCTTGCGGCGATCGGCAACCGTCTTGCCGACATTGAACTTCTCCAGCGTACGGATGATCTGCGAACCGACCGAGTGGCTGGGATTGAGCGTGTCGAACGGGTTCTGGAACACCATCTGTATCGACGATACGGTTTCGACGCTGCGTTTCTCGATACCGGTCGACTGGATTTCCTTATTGCCCAGCGTCACCGTGCCGGCACTTGCCGTCTCCAGCCCGAGCAGCACCTTGGCCAGCGTCGACTTTCCGCAGCCGGATTCGCCGACGATGGCGACTGTCTCGGATTCGCGCGCCATGAACGAGATCGTCTCGTTGGCCTTGACAACGCGGCCCTCGCTCGAGCCGAACACCTCGCTGCCGCCGACCTTGTAGTATTTTCTGAGGTCTTCGATCTTGAGCACCGGTGCGCCGGGCACGACGCGCTCATTGACTTTCTTGGCGCCGGGCGGCAGCGCTTCCCAGTCGATCTCGTTGAAGCGCACGCAGCGCGAGAAATGGCCTTCGTGCCCAGCGACCTCGATCATCGGGATTTCGGCGGCGTTGCAGACGCCCTCGACGAAATGGTGGCAGCGCGGGCCGAAATTGCAGCCCTTGGGCCGCTCATGCGGCAGCGGCAATTGTCCGGGGATGGAGATCAGCGGCCGTGAATTCTTATCGGCGCCCGGCAGCGGGATCGAGCGGAACAGCCCTTGCGTATAGGGATGGCGCATCCGGTCGAACACGTCCTTGATCTTGCCGGTCTCGACCGCTTCGCCCGAATACATCACCGTGATGCGGTCGCAGGTTTCCAGGATCAGGCCGAGATTGTGCGAGACAAAGATCATCGATGTGCCGAACTTCTCGCCGAGCCCCTTGACCAGGTCGACAATGCCCGCCTCGACCGTCACGTCGAGCGCCGTCGTCGGCTCGTCGAGCAAAAGCAGCGCCGGCTTCGACAGCAGCGCCATGGCAATGACGATGCGCTGCTGCTGGCCACCCGAAAGCTGGTGCGGATAGGAGCGCATCATGCGCTCGGGATCGGGCAGCTTGACCGAGCGCACCATGTCGAGTGCGCGCTTGTAGGCCTCTTCCTTCGACACCTTGTCGTGGATCAGCGGCACTTCCATCAATTGCTGGCCGACCTTCATCGCCGGGTTGAGGCTCGCCATCGGCTCCTGGTAGATCATCGCGATCTTGTTGCCGCGAATGGAGCGCAACTCCTCGTCGGAGAGCTCGCCCATGTCCTTGCCCTGGAACTTGATCTTGCCGCCGACGATCTTCCCGATGTTGGACAGGTCGCGCATGATGCCGAGCGACACGGTCGACTTGCCGCAGCCGGATTCGCCGACGATACCCATCGCCTCGCCCGGCATCACAGTGCAGGAAAAATCCATGACGGCCGGGATCTCGCCCTTGCGGGTGAAGAAGGAGATCGACAGGTTCTCGATCTCGATGATAGGCCCATTGGCCGGCTTGGCGGGATTTCGAACTGCCTCGTTCATGGGTCGCTCCAATCCAATTTTACCAGATGCGGGCCGAAGCCCGTCAATCAATCTTTCATCGATTGTTCGCGCAGCGAGTCGGCGAGCAGGTTCAAGCCCAGCACGAACGACATCAGCGCGATCGTCGGCGGCAGCGCCGGATGGATGAAGGAACGCAGCAGGCGGCTCGCGTCCTTGATCGCGGTGCCCCAGTCTGGACTTTCCGGCGCCAGGCCAAGGCCGAAATAACCGAGCGTGCCGAGCAGGATCGTGGTGTAGCCGATACGCAGGCAGGCATCGACGATCAGCGGACCGCGCGCATTGGGCAGGATCTCCCACAGCATGATGTACCAGGGCGATTCACCGCGCGTCTGCGCCGCCGCCACATAGTCGCGCGTCTTGATGTCCATCACCAGGCCACGCACGATGCGGAACACGCCGGGGCTGGAGGCGAACACCACCGCCACGAAGATGTTGAGCTGGTTGGGATCGATATGGACGATGTGCAGCGGGTCCCTGTCGAACACAAGGCCGAGGTAGATCCAGCCGCCGAGGATCAGGGTGATGCCGAGCAGGATGTAGAGTCGGTCGGGCCGGTTCTTGTAGCGCGTCCAGAACAGCACGCTGAAGAAGATGATCGGGAACAGGAAGAAGACGCCGGCCATGCCATAGGGGATCGGCGTGTCCATGATGCCCGGCGTCACCAGCAGGTAGAACAGCAGGATCACCGGGAAGGCGAGCACAAGGTTGGCCAGGAACGACAGCACGGTGTCGATCTTGCCGCCGTAATAGCCCGCGGGCAGGCCGAGCGTGATGCCGACCATCAGCGCGAAGCCGGTTGCGGCAGGCGCGATGATCAGCACGATCTGGCTGCCATAGACCATGCGCGAAAACACGTCGCGCGCCAGCTTGTCGCCGCCGAACAGATAGGTCAGCCCCGATTGCGGTTCGACGGCGCCCGGCAGCACATCCTTCATGATGGGAATCTGGGCCAGCGGATCGAAGGGCGAGATGGTCGCGGCGAAGATCGCCGTGAACAGCCAGAACAGACAGATGCCGACGCCGACGATACCGACGCCGCTGTCGAAGAGCTGGCCGTAGAGCGCCAGCTTCTTCTTGTAGGCGAAGCTCGTCCCCATGACGATGACGAGCGCGATCCAGACCGGCCAGAAGCGCGACAGCACTTCGAGAACGACGGTGAAGCCACTGATATATTGAACCGGCATCCGCTTCGCCCCCTACTGAACTCTGATACGCGGATTGAGAAACGCGTAGCCGACATCCGAAATGAGCTGCGTGATCAAGACGATGAACACCGAGACCAGCGAGCAGCCGAGCAAAAGGTCGATGTCGTTGTTACCGGCCGCCTCGACCAGCGTGTAGCCGAACCCCTGGTAGCGGAACATCACCTCGACGATGACGACGCCGGTGAGCAGCCAGGGAAACTGCAGCATGATGACGGTGAACGGCGCGATCAGCGCGTTGCGCAACGCATGTTTGACCACCACGCTGCCGAAGGAGAGACCCTTCAATCGAGCGGTGCGGATATATTGCTGCGTCATCACTTCGACCATCGAAGCGCGCGTCATGCGGGCGATGTAGCCGATGCCGTAGATCGCCAGCGTCATCACCGGAAGCGTGAAATTGTAGAAAGTGATGCCCTGGCTGGCCGAGGCCGCCGAGCCGTTCAGCCAGCCGAGCCATGAGGCGAAGATGACGGTGAAGATGACGCCCGACACATATTCAGGCGTCGCCGTCGAGGCGATCGAGGCCACCGACAGCACGCGGTCGGTTCGCGACCCCTCGCGCATGCCGGCGAGAATGCCGATCAGCAGCGAGATCGGTACCATCACCGCCAGCACCCAGAACATCAGGATGCCGGTGGCGCCGAGCGCGGGAAACAGTTTCGAGGCGACGGTTGCCTTGAACTTGGTCGAGCAGCCGAAGTCGCCTTCGAGAACACCGGAGAAGGTCGACACGAGCGGGTCGTTGCAGAAGGAGAAACGCTGCGCCGGCTTGCCGGTCGCCGGGTCGGTCACCGGCTGCTTGGGCACGAGGCCCAGCCACTGCCCATAGCGGACAAAGAAGTTCTGCCGGTAGCCATGGTTGACCAGCCAGCTCTCGAGCTGCTCGGCCGACGTGTGCATTTCGGTCTGGCTGATCGCCAGCTTCTTCAGATTGGGCTCGAGGTTGATCAGGAAGAAGACGACCATGGTCAGGCACAGCATCGTCAATGCCATGGTGCCAAGACGCCTGATAACGAAGGAAAGCATGGCGGCCCCCTGCCGATGGGTTGGGGTTTGAGCCGGCTATGAAAACCAACCCTGCCGTGACCGGCGGGGCTGGCTGTCAAACAGGCCTTCGGATGCGATCAACCCTGTTTTTGTTGCATGACCTTGCCCACGAGTCCGCAACTTTTTTGAGAAAGCGCGGACCAACAGGGACGGACGATGCAACGGGCGAGGGAAAGGGGCGACGCCCCTTCCCCATGTCGATGCGATCAAGCCTGGTCGAGCCAGACCTTGCCGTAGTCGCGCTCGAAGGTCGGGTGCATCTTGTAGTTCTGCACCGCCTTGACCGAGTGGCTGTAGAGCTTGCGCCAGTACGGCTGGATCAGGATGCCGGAATCCTGCAGGATCTGCTCGATGTCCTTCATCATTTCCTTGCGCTTGGCGGCGTCTGCAACGGCGAGCGCCGCATTGAGCTTGGCATCCCAGTCCGGATTCGACCAGCCGGCCTCATTCCAGGCCTCGCCGGTGCGGTAGGCGATGGCCAGGACCTGAACGCCGAGGGGGCGCATGTTCCAGTTGGTCATCGACAGCGGATACTTCGTCCAGTCGTTCCAGAACGTCGAACCCGGCAGAACGGTGCGCTTAACCTTGATACCGGCGTCGCGCAGCTGGGCGGCGATCGCATCGCCGGTGTTCTTGTGCCAATCCTCGTCGACGGTGATCAGCTCGTGTTCGAAGTCGGCCTGGCCGGCTTCCGCCATCAGCGCCTTGGCCTTGGCCGGATCACGGGCAATCTTGGGCAGCTCGTAATATTCCGGATGGATCGAGCAGACATGATGGTTTTCGGCGACCGAGCCGGCATTGCCGTAGCCAAGCTGGAGGACGACATTGTTGTCGACGCCAAGCTGCAGCGCGTTGCGCACCTTTTGGTCGCCATAGGGCTTGTTGTTGACGTTGGTGCGGCAGACGATGGTCGACGCCGTGACGATCTCCGACTTGACCAGGTCCATGCCGTCGAGGATCGACACGTAGTCGGCCGAGGTCTCGAAATTGGTGTGCACTTCGCCGGCTTCGAAAGCACTGACCATGGCCGCCGGATCGGTGCCGTAGTCGATGAATTCCAGGCCATCGAGGAACACTTCGCCGTCCCACCACTTGTCGTCGGTGCGGCGCTTATAGACCACTTTCTGGCCGACATCGTAGGAGACGAGTTCGAACGGGCCGGTGCCGATCGGGCAGGATTTGAAATCGCCGCCCTTCTCGTCGAAGCTCTTGTGGACGATCAGGCCGGGGTAGTCGCACATGTTCGGGATCAGCGCGATGTCAGGCTTGGTGAGCTTCAGCACCACCGTGTGATCGTCAGGCATGGTCACGGCGCTTTCGTCGAGCTTGTCGTCCTTGACCAGCGAGCCGAGACGGCCAGGCATCGAATTGCCTTCGGCTTTCTTGTCGGCCCAACGCTTGAGGTTGAAGACGACGTCGGCGGCGGTGAAGGCATCGCCATTCGACCAGGTGACGCCCTTGCGCACGTGCAGCGTGTACTGCGTGGCGTCGTCGTTGACGTCCCAGCTCTCCAGCAGATAGGGGCGGAACGTGTATTCGGATGTGTACTTGACCAACGGCTCGAGCGCCTGGCGCTCGGCATTGGCGATTTCAGACCAGTCGGCCTTGCGCGGGTCCTTGGGATCCTTGATCCACTGGGCGATCTTCAGCGTGCCGCCCTTCTTGCCCTTCACCTCTTCGGCCTTCGCCGGCGTCGGATCGGCGAGGCCGAGCAAGCCGTAAGCCATTGCCGTCGACGCACCGAAGACGCTGGCCATGGCCAGGAATTCGCGGCGATCGACCTTGCCTGCCTTGGCTTCTTCGGCCATGGCCAGGATGTGGTCCGGAACGCGATCGCCGTTACTCTTGTAAATTGTCATGACTTAACTCCCATTGTTGGCTTTCCGCCTTTTAACATTCCGCATCCAGGCCATGATGTCAAAGACGACATGGATTGGGAACATGTTAGGGAATGTGCAACTTTGAAGAGGGAGCGGTTCGCGTGATAACGACAGTCTTGGCGCAAATTTGCTACTATGCGACGGATTCCTCTGGAATCTCGATAGTCGATTAAACTGGGACATTTAGCGGAGCTCGAACAGCGCCAGCTTCGAGCCGACATGGGGCCAAAAAGTCCCGCCGAAGTATCAGTATTCCTTCTCGTAGAAGATGCCGCCCTTGGCTTCGCCGGCATCGTTGGCCTCGCCGCGCAGCTTGACGCCGCGCCCGACATTGAGGTCGATCGTCGCCTTGCCCGAGCCCGGCTTGTCGCCCTTCTGGATCGTCACATAGGTGCGGTCGTTGAGATACTTTCCGGCCGAAACCGCCGTGCCGCCCTTGTCGTCGGTGGTGACGTCGAGATCGTCGACGCCGATGGCGCTGCGCAGATTCTCGAGCAGCGAGGTCGAACCGCCGACGCCGGCCAGTTGCCCGGCCGCTTCTGCGAGCTGGGCGATCTGCAACGGCGACAGGTTCGACATCGAGCGGCCAAAGATCAATTGCGCCAGCACCTCGTCCTCGGGCAATGCCGGCACCGAGGAGAAGGTGAATTTCGGATTGGTCGCCTCGCCCGACACCACGATGGTGACGGTGGCGCTGGTGGTCGT
>NZ_RZRQ01000128.1:0-16000 GCF_003997785.1 Mesorhizobium sp. M7D.F.Ca.US.004.01.2.1
CACCCAAACCCACCGAAACGCCCCTCACCTTCGCCGTGCTGGTGTTTCCCGGCTTTCCGATGATGGCGTTCAGCTCGGTCATCGAGCCGCTGCGCGCCGCCAATGTCTTGGCAAAGCGGGAATGCTATCGCTGGATCATCGTCGGCGGCACGAGGGGCGCGGTCGAGGCCTCGAACGGCGTCGTCATCCAGCCGGGCTTTTATGCCGAGGATGCGCCGAAGGTCGATCGCATCGTCGTCTGCTCGGGCGGCGATGCCGACCACCTCGTCGCCGAGGACGCAGCACACTGGATCCGCAAGAGCCTGCGCAATGGCGCCCATATCGGCGCGGTGGCGGACGCCGCGTTCTTTCTCGCCCGCGCGGGCCTGCTCGACGGCCATGCCTGCACCTTGCACTGGACCAGCCAGGCCGCCTTCACCGAGGCTTTTCCCAACATCGAGCTCCGGCGCGACCTCTACGTCATCGACCGCAAGCGCTTCACCTCGGCCGGCGGCGTCGGCAGCCTCGACATGATGCTGGAGATCATCACCCGCGACTATGGCGCCGAACTTGCCGCCGGCGTCGCCGAATGGTTCGTGCACAGCCAGCTGCGCTCCAGCATCGACCGCAAGATGATGCCGCTGCGCCTGCGCACCGGCGTCCAGAACGAGCTGGTGCTGTCGGCCATCGCTATCATGGAGGATGCGGTGGAGGAGCGGCTCGGCATGGCCGAGCTGACCGCGAAGCTCGGCGTCTCCTCCGACAAGCTCGAACGCAGCTTTCGCTCCGAACTCGCCATCTCGCCCAACGGCTACTACCGGCGGCTCAGGCTGAAACGCGCCGCCGATCTGCTGGCGCACTCGACGCTTGCCGTGCGCGACGTAGCGCTGGCCTGCGGCTTCGCCTCGATGTCGAGTTTTGCCCGCGCTTTTCGCGAGGAGCACGGGCACCCGCCGAAACTGGCGCGGAGGCATTAGGGCCGGCACTTGAGGGTAGACCCCCTCGTCCGGCCGCTACGCGGCCACCTTCTCCCCGCTGGGGAGAAGAGGAAGGCGCCGGCGCTGCAAGTCTCCTCTCCCCTCGGGGAGAGGTCAGCCGAGCGAAGCGGAGGCTGGGTGAGGGGGCTGCCCCACACGTTGCAGGGCTCCAGCGGCATCCTGCACAACACACGCGGTTTTCCGCACAATCCATCCGCCCCTCTTGCGCCATGCTCCGACCTCCCAACCCCACCCAAGGCCAGGCACCCATGAGCATCGTCGTATTCGACCCCGACAGCACCGAGGACGTGGACTTCAAGGACCGCATGCGCCACCCGGCGGCGGCCGATCCGGCCGGCGGCATGTGGCTGTCGGACACCGAGCCGTCCTTCATCGATGCCGACGCTCTGCGCAAGGGCCGGCTGGCAAAACTGCGCGGCTGGATGCGCGAGGCAGGCTATGGCGGCGTCGTGTTGTTCGACCCCTACAACCAGCGCTACGCCACCGGCTCGCGCAACATGTTCGGCTATTTCCTGCGCAACTCGACCCGCTATTTCTTCGTGCCCACCGACGGGCCGATCGTGTTGTTCGAATACCCGCAGAGCTACCATGTCTCGATGGTGCTCGACACGATCGACGAGGCGCGTCCTTCCAAGCTCGTCTGGTCGTCGGTCTCCGGCCGCGACGACGAGACCGCTGGCCCCTTCGCCGACGAGATCACTGAGCTCTTGAAGCAGCATGGCGGCGGCTCGATGAAGCTCGGCCTCGACCGCTGCAGCCATCTGCAGGCGCTGGCCCTGGAAAAGCGCGGCTGCGAGGTTCGCGATTGCCAGGGCGAAATCCTGGCGGTGCGCGCGGTCAAGACGCCGGAGGAAGTCAAATGCCTGCAGGTGTCGATGGCCGGCGCCGAGGCCGCCGTCTATGCGGTGCGCGAGGCGATCAAGCCCGGCGTCTCCGAAAACGACCTGTTCGCCATCATGTATGGCGAGGTCATCCGCCAGGGCGGCGAGTTCATCGAGACGCGGCTCTTGACCTCCGGCCAGCGCACCAATCCATGGTTCAACGAGGCCAGCGGCCGCAAGATCCGGCCGGGCGAACTGCTGGCGCTCGATACCGACACGATCGGCTGCTACGGCTATTATTCCGATTTCTCCCGCACCTTCCGCTGCGGGCCGGGCAAGCCGACGCCCTACCAGAAGTCGCTCTACCGCATGGCGCACGACCAGGTTCAGCACAACATCTCGATCGTCAAACCCGGCATGGCCTTCCGCGAGATCGCCGAGAAGGCCTGGAAGATCCCGGACCGTTTCGTCGACCAGCGCTACACCTCGGTCATGCACGGCGTCGGCATGCATGGCGAAACGCCGTTCATCGCACACGCCATGGACTACGAGACCTATGGCCGCGACGGCCATATCGTGCCAGGCATGGTGGTGAGCGTCGAAAGCTACATCGGCGAGAAAGGCGGCCGCGAGGGCGTCAAGCTGGAGGACGAGATCCTGATCACCGACACCGGCACCGAACTCCTGTCGCGCTTTCCCTATGAGGACGAGTTTCTCGCGTGAAGGCTCCCATCGCCATCAAGCGCGGCACCGTGGCCGCGATCTTCATCGACCTGCAGGAAGAGCACCGGCAGGACCCGCGCTACCTCGTCGACGGCTTTGCCGAGATCCTCGCCAATGTCCAGCGCCTGCAGGCGGCGGCGCGCGCTAACCACGTGCCGCTCTACCACTGGGCCTACATCGTCGATCTCGACAAGCAGGACCGGCCCTTTCATCCGGTCGGTGAGGACGGCAAGTCGGCCTTCTCCGACAAGAGCGACCCGCTGACCGAGATCTGCCACGAGGTGGCGCCGATCAAGGGCGAGGCGCTGCTGATCAAGGCGGAGGCCAGCGCCTTCCGCTCCGGGCCGGCTGCACGCGACATCAAATCGGCCGGCATCGAATGGCTGGTCGTATCAGGCGTCTGGACCGAGGCCTGCATCGACGCGTCAGTGAAGGATGCGGTGGCGAAAGGCTTTCGCGTGCTCTTGGTCAAGGATGCCTGCGGCAGCGGCAGCGCGGCCATGCACCAGACCGGTATCCTCAACCTCGCCAATCGGCTCTATGGCGGCGCCGTCACCAACACTGACGGCGCCTGCCGGCTGCTGGCCGGCGAGACCGTCACCGCCTGGCAGGTCGAAGGCTCGGTGCCGCTGCGCTTCAGCTTCGACAACGCGGCCGCACTCTACGCCGATCTATGACTGCCGAAAGCATGACGCGGGGCAAATACGAAACTCGGCTCGACCCGGCCCTGTGGGCTTATATCGACGCGGTCAACGCCTGGTATCCGCCCGAAATCGTCGGCCTGCCGATCGACAAGCAGCGCGCCGTCTATGACCGCATGAGCCGCGCCTTCCACCAGGGCCGCCCGCCCCGCGTCAAGGCCAGCGACGGCCTGATCGCCGCCGCCGGCCGCGACATCCCGGTCCGGCGTTACCAGTTCGCCGGCAGGGCCGCGAGGGCCTTGGTGGTCTACTACCACGGCGGCGGCTTCATCCTCGGCGGGCTCGACAGCCATGACGACATCTGCGCCGAGCTCTGCGCCGGGACCGGCTTCGACGTGCTGTCGGTCGACTACCGCCTGGCGCCGGAGCATGTCCACCCGGCCGCCTTCGACGATGCCGTCATCGCCTTCGGATGGGCGGCGGTGACATCCGGCCTGCCGCTGGTGCTGTGCGGCGAAAGCGCCGGCGGCAATCTGGCCGCGGCCGTGGCGCAGGCGACGCGCAGGCATATCAGGGCCGCCATCGGCCAGGTGCTGATCTATCCCGGCCTCGGCGGCGACGAGAGCACCGGCTCCTATGTCGAGCACGCCGCTGCGCCGCTGCTGTCCGTGGCCGACATCGCCTTCTACCGCGACGTCCGCTCGGCCAAGCGGCAATCGCCCGACGACCCGACCTTCTCGCCCTTGCGCGACCGCGACTTCTCCGCCCTGCCACCGACGGTGATCGTCACCGCCGAGTGCGACCCGCTGTCATCGGACGGTGAGACCTACCGCGACCGCATTCTGGCCAGCGGCGGCAAGGCGTGGTGGCACGAGGAGCCGAGGCTGGTGCACAGCTTCCTGCGCGCCCGGGCTACCGTGCCGGCGGCGGCGGAAGCGTTTGCGCGGATTATCGCCGCGGTCGCGGCGCTGGGTAAGGGTGATTGGCCGTATTGAACGTAGCGAAGGCCCCCTCATCCGGCCGCTTCGCGGCCACCTTTGCCGGGGCGAGTCACGGGCCTCGCCCGTCCTTCGGACCCCCGCTGGGGAGAAGAGGGAACCGCCGGCGCTGCAAGTCTCCTCTCCCCTCGGGGAGAGGTCAGCCGAGCGAAGCGGAGGCTGGGTGAGGGGGCTTCGTAGGGCGGTCCCCTCTCCGTCTCGACTTCGCCGAGCCACCTCTCCCCACTCTCGTGGGGCGAGGAACCCAAGCTGCCCCCCTGCGGAGCGCCGCACAATCACTGCGGAAAACCGAACACTCCGCAGCGTCACCCCGCTCTATCATTCACCTGCTCAGGCAACGGCGTCCCGGCGGCTGCGCCACACCGCGTCGGATGTGTCCGCCGGGGCGCCCAACAACAGGGGAACGACGATGAAATTCATGCTGACCGACCGCAAACTGCACCCGCAAGCCAAACCCGTCGCCGATGATTTCAAGACCGGCGGCATCAACCGCCGCGAGTATCTGGCGCTGATGGCCGGGCTCGGCGTCAGTGCCGCCGGCGCACTGGCGCTGGGCGGGCTCGGCACCACCCCTGCCCGCGCGGCCGAGCCAAAAAAAGGCGGCGTCTTGCGCGTCGCCATGAACGTCAAGGGTTTCAAGGACCCGCGCACCTTCGACGGCGTCGAGATGTCCAACGTTGCCCGCCACTGCAATGAATATCTGGTGCGCTGGAACACCGACTTCTCCTTCGAGCCCTGGCTGCTCGAAAGCTGGGAAGCGAGCGACGACGCCAAGACCCTCACTCTGCATGTGCGCAAGGGTATTTCCTGGTCGAACGGCGATGCCTTCAACGCCGACGATGTCATCCACAACCTCACCCGCTGGTGCGATGCTTCCGTGCCCGGCAATTCGGTCGCCGCGCGCATGGGCGCGCTGGTCAATGCCGACACCAAGAAGGTGGTCGATGGCGGCATCGCCAAGGTCGACGACTTCACCATCAAGCTCAATCTGCCGAAGCCCGACATTTCGCTGATCGCCGGCATGGCCGACTATCCGGCGCTGATCATGCACCGCTCCTATGAGGGCGACGGCGATCCGCTGAAGGCGCTGGCCATCACCACCGGCCCCTGCGAGCTGGTCAGTTGGGATGCCGAGACCGGCGCCGAGGTGAAGCGCAAGGACAAGCCCTGGTGGAAGGGCGAATTCCACCTCGACGGCATCAAATGGGTCGACTACGGCTCCGACCCCAACGCCATGCTGTCGGCCTTCGAATCCGGCGAGATCGACACCGACCACGAAACCGCCTCCGACGCCGTCTCGCAGACCGAGCAGATGGGGCTGAAAAATTCCGAGATCGCCACCGGCTCCACCATCGTCGCCCGCTTCAATGTCGGCAACGCGCCCTATGACGACGTCAAGGTGCGCCGCGCCGCCCAGCTCGCCGTCGACAATTCCGCCGTGCTGACGCTCGGCCTCGGCGGCCGCGGCAAGCCCGCCGACAACCACCATGTCGGCCCCATGCATCCCGAATATGCCGATATCGGCCCGGCCAAGCGCGACGTGGAGCAGTCGAAGAAACTGCTCGCGGAGGCCGGCAAGGCCGACCATGAATTCGAGCTCATCTCCGTCGATGTCGAATGGCAAAAGAGCACCGGCGACGCCATCGGCGCGCAGATGCGCGAGGCCGGCCTCAAGATCAAGCGCACCGTGCTGCCGGCCGCCACGTTCTGGAACGACTGGAGCAAATACCCCTTCTCCTGCACCGAATGGTTGGGCCGCCCGCTCGGAGTCCAGGTGCTGGCGCTGGCGTATAAATCGGGCGCCGCCTGGAATGAAAGCGCCTACGCCAATCCCGAATTCGACACGCTGCTCGACAAGGCGCTGGCAACGCCCGACGCCAAGGCGCGCAAGGAGATCATGGGCAAGATCGAGCAGAATCTGCGCGACTCAGGCATCATCATCCAACCCTACTGGCGCTCGGTGTACAGGACCTACCGCAAGGGCGTAGAAGGCTGCGAACAGCACCAGGCGCTCGAGCAGCATTTCGAGAAGGTTTGGATTGAAAGCTGAGGCGTCGACCGTGACGCGTTGAAGGGACTTTAAGCCGAGGCCAGCGCCGCCCCTCATTGCCCTGCCGGGCATTTCTCCCCGTATAGTGACGGGGAGAAAGACGCTGGCCGCAACGCCGGCGCCTTTCTTGCAACGCTGGGGATTGGCGAAAGCGGCGATGACAGCGTCCTTCGCCCCGTTTACGGGGAGAAGATGGCGGCAGCCAGATGAGGGGCAGCACTGACGTTGACTTTACCTTCTCCACAGTAGGAGAAGGGATTGCCCCAAAGCGCGTGAGACGTCGACATCTCCCGCCCGCGCGCATCGCCAGGCCCTATATTTCATGTACGGCGCAAAACGTGCGGTGCCAGGCGGTGGACCGCCGCCGCCACAGGGCGCATGGTTTCGCTGTCGCTGGCCACTGTATGGGCGCTGGTGCTTGAGAGTGTCAGCGTGCTCCCGCCCCCGTTGGGAGCAATGCAATGGAAGACTCTACGGGCCCGGTGCCCGCGCTTACTTTCCATGCGTTGCGAAGGGCCTTCAAGACATCCATTGCCGAACGCCTCATCCCCGAGGCGCAATGGACTGAACACGCCAAGGCCCTGGTGCGCAAACTCACGCACAACGCGCATGTCGACAGCGGCCTCGTCGCCTGGATCATTCGCAAGTGAAGCAGAAATGGCCGACGCGAATGCCGGTGAGGCAGTTGCCTGAGCCCGCGTCGGCCACTGGCGACCTGATAGAGGACCGCCGCCCGGATTTTTTATGCTCCGATTGTGGCACGATCAACCGGGCTTGGTTGGTCTGTACGCATTCGTACCAACTCTACCGAAGCGGCCGAAGCAACAAAGCCCGCCCCGGCATAGTCCGAAGCGGGCTTCGTCAGGTCACAGTTTTCCGCAGTTCGACAGGCAAACCAACGCCGCCACCGCCGAAAGCTTTTCGCGCCTGTTGAGCGTCGGCTTTTGATAGGTCTTTTTCATGGATGTTTCCCCTAAGCCCCCAATGGCCGGCGCCCAAAGGCGCCTGTGCGCGGGCAATGTCAATGCACGCGTCCTGGCCAGCTCACCGCGCGGGCCTGAGAAGCGTCCAGATCCAGCCGGCGAAAGTCAGCACCAGGAACGGATAGCCGGCGGCGGGCAGCGGTGCCGAGGTCGGCAGCAAGGGCGCGCCCCAGAGGATCATGCAAGCTGATGCGACAAACAGCACGGCGGCAACGAGCGCGGTGAGCCGCATCCACAGAGCGAAAGTCTTCGGTGCGCTGACCATGACCAGTGCTGCCGCCCAAAGCGTGATGCCGCCGACATAGGAGGGCACGCTGGCCTCCAGCCCGGCCGCATTGCCGGCCAGCAGCAGGGTCTCGCCGGCCAGGAAGGTCAGGAAGCCGGCAGTGATGCAGTCATTGCCCAGCCGCTGATATTTCATCGTCAGCAACGCGGTGGCAACCACGAGCCCCGCGCCGTCGATCGTCCACAGAGTTTCGCGCAGTTCGACGCTGGCCACAAAAGTGCCGGCAAAGCCAAAAAGCGCCACTGATGGCGAGCCGATCGCGGCGACGATATCCAGAGTGGAACGCGTGTCTCCCGAGCCGGGGAGAGGATATGCAAGGTTGGGGCTGTCTTAGACGTCCAAATGGATCTTAGCCTTTTTCAGAATCATTTTCTCTAACGGAAGCAGCCATGGTCTGTCTCAGCTCATTGACTGATGTTTCCACAATTAGCATCATCGATTCTAGTCGCCGTCCAGCATCCTCTGCGAAAGCGTCAAAGAAAAAATCGGACTGCACCACTATATCATTATCTTCGTCCAAGAACATCTTACAAAATCGTAGGCGTCTGTTATAGCCATTAACGTCTTCCAGGCCGATATTTGTCCCTTCTTTAGATACTCCACAATGAAATTGTATGTTTCCGGATGAAGGGAGAGCAATATCAATTTTCGGAGCCACAATGACCGTATAACCGCCGGCCGCAGAGCGTATTACATAGTCTTGATCAATCTTTGCCTTATATCCAATCTCCTGAAGATGGTCCGCAATAGCCTCGATGTACTTCTTTTGAAGATCTTCATTCTTGCTCAATTCTTCAGACATTGGTGAACCTATTCCGTTATCGCCATAAGTTTTCTGAGACTAGGTTTGTTTTTGGCAAATCCAAAACTCTTGTCATCCTGCAAAGCAAATTCTGTCGGCTTATCGCTCCAGCCGATCGATAAATCTTCGGGATTTGCAATATTCATTGTTCCACTTAATTCCACTCTTTCGTTTTCTGCAACTTGTACGTTCCCCTTTTCGACGATGATAAAATCGTCGCTGCGCGTTAGCGGGAACACGACGTATCGTTTATTTTGTGCAGCATACTTCCTCTGTCTTTGAAAAATTGTGCGGTTGACGTCATTGATGGCCGCACTTGGCTTCCCCTTGTTCGCAAGCTGATTTATACGCAATCTGCCAACCTTACGAGATCGGACTAAGCCTTCCGTCCTTAACGCCTGCAGGCACCTAGTCACAGTCTCGGCTCGGAGACCCGTTCTCTTTTGTATTTGAGAATTAGTGACGCCATTTCGATTGCTTGATGATATGGCTTTCAGAACTTTATCTTTTGCAGAGGCCTCTATATTGCTACTTTGCAGCATGGGTCGAAGGCGTTGGGCCAAGCGCGCTGTTCCAATGTCCGCCGCCAGCATCCAGGTGGTCGCCTCTGGGCCAACGCCCAATTCGATTCCCCTGTCGAGAGCGAGCTTGGCCCGTACGCGGCTCAATGCATTCTCGATTAGCGCGATATCGTCGCTGTTTCCCGATATTAACGCATCTAGAAGTAGCGCCTTTAACCGATCTCGACTGACAGTTGCAGCAGCCCAATCCTCATTGCTCACGGCGTTGTTGAGCAAATTATCAAATTGCTCAATGGAAGGTGCATTGTCGCTCAATAGCTTACCCTTTGCGGTAACTCGTGGCGGGAGTCCAATTCGCACTAAAATTAGGATGGAAATCAATTGACGTCAATTGATCCAATGTCGGTAGCTCGAGCTTTGCCGGAAAGCCCTTCAGACGCATTGGCGGGGATTGCGGGCGCGCTGTTTGCGGTGGAGTGCTCCCGGGACATCGCAAACGAAGAGCTCGAGCGTTGGCTTTCGGAGGCCACCGAAAGATTGATGGACGACCTGCCTTTCGACAACGGCGTCGATGAATGGACGCTCGATTCCGCTGACATACTGATCCTCGCAACGAGCGAAATGAAATGGCCGATTTCTCCACCTACAACCTCTGAAGAGTTCTTCCTAGCCGTTCGCGCAGTGCAGATCCTTGATCGCTGGCACCTCCCTCTCGTGCCGTCGGACAGCCCTGAACTTCTTCCCAAGCGGCGGGGACACGTTGTCGTCGAGGACCGAATGTCGGCGGATGGTCTATTTGGTCTATCCATCGATGGCATCGTGATTCCGGCCTCCGCATGGGGCCGCCCCGCTCGTGAACTAACGGAGTGGGCCTCCCCAAACAGCATGATCGGGCTTGAGCCTCCCATGCCGCTGCCCATGGCGAGTAGACCGATGCTTCTGCGTGAACTGCTATCGGCTACGGCCTTTCTGCCATCACAACTGCCAATTCAGAATCCACAGAACGGCAGTTCTTCGAGGCGGCACATCCGGCTTAGCTACCTTGCAGTAACCGATAATGTACTTCCCACGTCCATCCACGAAAACATGGAAGTAATTGCCATCGCGCCTGCGCTAGAGGCGGAGGAGGATGCCAGAATAGAAATCTCCGGCGATGGAACGCGATACTGCGTACGGCCAACTTACTCTGTGAAGCGGATTAGATCGATAATAACATCGGCCTTGTCGACCGACGTTTCAACCTTATTCTTTCCAGAGTGTGCAATTGACGCGCACAATTTGGAATGGATGCAGAATGAGATATTGTCTCTGACACGTAATCAATGGAAGTCAACAGGTATTATTCCAAAATTACGATATATATTCGCCGGATTCTCAGACTGCGATACCAAGAGCGGAAAGGCGGCACGCAACTTCGTCGCTATATTTGACTCTATGGGACGCGAGATCGTCAGGCAGTCAAAGCTTTTCCCGTGGAACCTGAGCCAATCGCAAATAGACCGCTTCGGCCTTAATGTCGATTTTGATGTTCTTTCTGGAACATTGTATGAGAATATTGAACTAGGTGACGAGTTGATCGTGTGTGATCTGCCTGGTGCCGGTAGAATAATCAACCTAATATGCGCCGACGTAAATGAGGATGCTCCAGGCGATTGGCTTCTGGCGCACTTGCGCGCGGATTGGCTCCACGCGCCTATATTTGATAAATCCGCTTGCTGGACCTTTGATCAGAAGGGTATCGATGGGTCTTGGATAAGCAGCCGCGCGCGAAGAGCCGCTTTGCTCGCCGCAACTAGAGTAGTTGTGACTAACAGCATGTCGCTAACCAACCGTTTAAACAGATGGAACGTTCGACGTGGAGATACCAGGATCTACTCACACTGCGGCATAGGACTCCTCTTAGACTCCACTGACGACATTATCGCTATCAAGCAAGTACTCGTACCCTTAGACCACCCCAGCCCTGTGGTGGCTGTCGAGGTGTGGGGAGATGGATGGCCCCTTCTCAATCGCCCATCTTCAGCGCCTGGATAAACGCCTCCTGCGGGATATCGACCTTGCCGAATTGCCGCATCCGCTTCTTGCCTTCTTTCTGCTTGTCCAGCAGCTTGCGTTTGCGCGAGACGTCGCCGCCATAGCATTTGGCGGTGACGTCCTTGCGCAGCGCCGAGATGGTTTCGCGGGCGATGACCTTGCCGCCGATGGCGGCCTGGATCGGGATCTTGAACAGATGGTTCGGGATCAGCTCCTTCAGCTTCTCGCACATCTGCCGGCCGCGCTTTTCCGCCGCCGTGCGGTGCACCAGCATGGAAAGCGCATCCACCGGCTCCTCATTGACCAGGATCGACATCTTCACCAGGTCGCCTTCCTTGTAGTCGGTGAGGTGATAGTCGAAGGAGGCGTAGCCTTTGGAGATCGACTTCAGCCGGTCGTAGAAATCGAAGACGACTTCGTTGAGCGGCAGGTCGTAGATCAGCATGGCGCGCTTGCCGACATAGGACAGGTCGGCCTGGATGCCGCGCCGGTCCTGGCAGAGTTTCAGGATGCCGCCGAGATAGTCGTCCGGCGTCAGGATGGTGGCGCGGATCCACGGCTCCTCGATCGCCGAGATCTTCACCACGTCGGGCATGTCGGCCGGGTTGTGCAATTCCTTCATCGAGCCGTCGGTCAGCAGCAGCCGGTAGACGACTGATGGTGCCGTGGCGATCAGGTCGAGGTTGAACTCGCGCTCCAGCCGCTCCTGGATGATTTCCAGATGCAAGAGGCCAAGGAAGCCGCAGCGATAGCCGAAGCCGAGCGCCGCACTGGTTTCCATTTCAAAAGAGAAGCTGGCGTCGTTGAGGCGCAGCTTGCCGACCGCGGCGCGCAGGTCCTCGAAATCGGCGGCGTCGACCGGGAACAGGCCGCAGAACACCACCGGCTGCGCCGGCTTGAAGCCGGGCAGCGCCTTGGCCGTCGAGCGCTTGTCCTCGGTGATGGTGTCGCCGACGCGGGTGTCGGCCACTTCCTTGATCGAGCCGGTGAAGAAGCCGAATTCTCCGGGGCCGAGCTCGTCGACATTGATGCGGGCCGGGGTGAACACGCCGGTGCGTTCGACCAGATGCTTGGCGCCGGTGCCCATCATGCGGATGGTCTGGCCCTTTTTCAGCACGCCGTCGATGACGCGCACCAGCACGATGACGCCGAGATAGGCGTCGTACCAGGAGTCGACCAACATCGCCTTCAAGGGGGCCGTGGCGTCGCCTTCGCGCGGCGGCGGCAATTGGTGGACGATGGCCTCCAGCACATCGGGAATGCCAAGCCCGGTCTTGGCCGAGATCAGCACGGCGTTGGAAGCGTCGATGCCGATCACCTCCTCGACCTGCTCGCGGATGCGCTCGGGCTCGGCGGCCGGCAGGTCGACCTTGTTCAGCACCACGACGATCTCGTGGTTGTTGTCGATCGCCTGGTAGACATTGGCCAGCGTCTGCGCCTCGACGCCCTGGGAGGCGTCGACCACCAGCAGCGAACCCTCGCAGGCGGCGAGCGAGCGCGACACTTCATAGGCGAAGTCGACATGGCCGGGCGTGTCGATCAGGTTGAGGATATAGTCCTCGCCATTGTTGGCGTGGTACTTCAGCCGCACCGTCTGCGCCTTGATGGTGATGCCGCGCTCGCGCTCGATGTCCATCGAGTCCAGCACCTGCTCCTTCATGTCGCGCAGCTCCAGCCCGCCGGTCAGCTGGATCAGCCTGTCGGCAAGCGTGGATTTGCCATGGTCGATATGGGCGACGATGGAGAAATTGCGGATGTGGTCGAGGGGCGTGCTCATGGCGCGCGTTTAGCAGGGGCGGCTTGCCCGAGCAAGCGGCGCAGGCTGCTGCCGGGACGGGCGCTGCGGGCGTTTGTCGGCTTTGTCAGGCGGTTTCGCGAAAAGTCGATAAATTTTAACCAAGTAAGTTAGAGCATAATTGGGGAGTGCCATGTTAGCCGGTAGTGATATTCCGTTGTAAGGATCAAGGCATGCGGGGGCTGGCAAGCAGGTTTATCGAGTCGAGAAGCGGTGCATTTGCGCCGATCCTCATCGTCATGATGATTCCGCTGATCACCGCGGTCGGCTTTTCGGTCGACTACACCTCGGCGGTCCAGACCAGGTCGACCGAGCAGGCGGCGCTCGATGCCGCGATCCTGTCGATCACCACGATGGATACCGCCTCGACGAAGGCGCAGCGCCAGGTGGCGATGCAGGCTTCCTACGTAGCCAATGGCGGACAGGGCGCCGCGACGCTGAACACCTTCGACGTCAGCGCCAACGGCACCGCCACCGCGCAGGCTTCGGCAAGCTTCGCCATGCCGACCGTTTTCATGCAGATCGCCAGGATCCCCACGGTGGCGGTCGGCGTTACGTCGGCGGTCAGCAAAACGCCGGCGCTGGTCCAGGCTACATTCAACGTCGATCACGTTTCAGGCTACTGGAACAAGACCATGACCGTGTACGGCCTTCCCTTCGGTTCGACCTCCACGACCACACCGACGGCCATGATGAAGGTCGACTATGTCTACAAAGGGTATAGTTATTCCTATACGAGCGGGGGTAAGACTTATACCGCTGCCGACCCGAAAGGTTACGGTACGACAACTATTTCCACTGTGTCGGGAACAACCCAGACGCAGGTTCAGAGCCAAGTGTGCACGACAGTAGGATCAAAAACCGATTTCACTCCCACCGCGGGCGTTTACCGAAGCACCGCAGTGGCAAAAAGCGGAAATACGAGCGGCTCCACCATCTATTTCAAGACGACGTGCGCAACCACGAATACCGCCGGAAACAGCAGTGGCGCAACAATCGACGTGAGCACGATGGACCAGCTCTATCTGCAGATGAATGTGCCGTCCGGACCGGTCAACCCGCTCAAGTCGAACGATGCAAGCACGTCGAACCGGCTATACCTGGGCGCCGGCTACGGCACCGCGGCACAAAAGACCCTGGACCCTTCCCTATACCTCCCCGTCGAGGTTGCCGGCAACGCGATCGTCGACATCTTCGCCGCTGTGCCCTGCGGCGAGACCAGCGACCAGGCATGGGAAGACGGCGGCAACAATCCTCCACTGCCAGACGTTACGAACGCCGACTTCTTCTACAGCGTGATGGGCAAGTGCGACTTCAACCGGCGCCCGTCCGACACGCTGCTGACGCAGTAGACGCTGCGCTTCTTGCCTTCTCCTCTTGTGGGAGAAGGTGGAACGGCCGGTTTATCTGGCGCCATGCCGCATCAACCTGTCCTGCCAGCCAAACGAAGCTTCGCCCGTTCGCTCCGGCGTGTAATGACGGAGGCAGAAGACAGGCTTTGGCGTGAGCTGCGCGACCGGAGGCTCGACCGGATAAGATTTCGACGCCAGGTTCCCATTGGAAAATACATTGCCGATTTCGTCTGCTTCGAAGCTGGCCTGATCATCGAGATTGATGGCAGCCAACACCCGGAGCCGGATTCTGACCGTGTCCGCAAGGCTGACCTGGAGGCGAGAGGCTTTCGCATTCTGCGCTTTTGGAACGATGACGTTCTGAAAGACTTGAACGCCGTCTGCGACACGATCATCGCCTATGTACGGGATAGGAGTCTGCAGCCTTGGCGGTAGTGGCTCCGACTTCCCTTCTCCCCTTGTGGGAGAAGGTGTCGCCGAAGGCGACGGATGAGGGGTGTTCCAGGGAACGCCAACGCCTCACTCCGCTGGAACACCCCTCAATCGTCTCGGCGCTACGCGCCGATCCACCTTCTCCCACAAGGGGAGAAGGGAAGAACGCTAGCGATCACAAACCGGTGAGCGCTGTAACGAAGCAGCGGGCGGCGGCGAAGTGGGGACATGAGCGGTGCATTCGAAGCGCCGCCGCCCACGGAGCAAGCCGATGCCGTCATCCCGCAAGCCTATCGCATTGTCCAGCCTGGCCGCGCTCGCGCTGGCAGTGTCGCTCAGTGCGGCGGCCGCCCAGCCGCTCACCGTGGTCGAGCTGTTCACCAGCCAGGGCTGCTCGTCCTGCCCGCCGGCCAACGCCAATCTGATCAAGGTCAAGGACCAGCCCGGCGTGCTGGCGCTGTCGTTCAACGTCACCTACTGGGACTATCTCGGCTGGAAGGACACGTTCGGCCGCCAGGAATTCACCCAGCGCCAGGTCAGCTACGAGCCGCCGCTCGGCCATGACGGGCCGTTCACGCCGCAAGTGGTCGTCAACGGCCACGCCGATGTCGTCGGCGCCGCTCCCGGCGAGATCCAGAAGCTGATTTCGGCGAGTGGCCAGGCGAGCGGCCCTTCGCTGTCGCTCAACGATGGCAAGATCAGCATCGGCGCTGGCGCCGCGCCGGCCGGCCGGGCCGATGTCTGGCTGGTGCGCTACCTCAAAGGCGTCGTCGAGGTGCCGGTGGCGCGCGGCGAAAACACCGGCCGCACCCTGCCGCACGCCAATGTCGTGCATGCGCTGAAGAAACTCGGCAGTTGGACCGGCGCCGCCACGGCGCTGGATCTGCCGCCAGCTTCGGACGGCCTGAGCACCGCCGTGCTCGTGCAGTCGCCCGGCGGCGGGCCGATCCTGGCCGCCGCGACAAACTAGATCACGCTTCACAAGAGATTGCGCAAACGCCGCACCCGCGGCGCCGCATAGCACGGCCGCCAAGAGGGCGCGCCTTCCACGACCAACCGCCAAGGAGACCCACCATGACAACACTGTTTCGCCTGACGCTGCCGGCGCTCGCTCTCGCTCTGTGCTCGACGGCGCTGCTCGCCGGCGGCATCGCCCGTGCCGACGACGCGACCAACGCGATGAAACCCGCTGCCAATGCCATGAAACCAGCCGCCGATGCGATGAAGCCGGCCGCGGACGCCATGAAGCCCGCAACGGATGCGATGAAGCCCGCCGACCCGATGGCCACCACTTCCATGAAGCCTGCCGCCAACGCCATGAAGCCGGCGGCTGACGCGATGAAACCGGCAACCGATGCCATGAAGCCGGCCAACTAGGCCGGCTGCCGGCGGCGCACGCGAATGTGAGCCCTTGCCGCAACTCGCGCGTCGCGCCGCCGGAGCTGATGCAATAAACTGATCCCAATGGAAGCCATGAGGAGTGCAACCATGACCGACATCAAGATTTCCAACCGTTCGTTCGGCTTTGTCAAAGGCGCGCTCGCCGCGCTTGCGCTTGCCGCCGCGGGCGCGGCGAGCGCGCCTT